>DASSII010000127.1:0-5302 GCA_035692005.1 Candidatus Limnocylindrales bacterium
AGGTTGCCCATCGCCGACTCGAACAGCCGGGTCGGGGCGCGCAGGATGTCGATGCTCTGCGTACCGATCACCTGGTTGCGCAGGACCGCCGTCTCGGCGTTGGCCGCATCGACGATCGCCTTCACGTCCGGGCGGAGCGGAACGCCGAGGGACCGGGCGACGCGTGTGGCGCCACCCGCCCACTGGACGTCCCCGCCCTGCACCATCAGCTGCAGGACGGAGTAGCTCGTGCCGGCGTTGATGCCCTCGGTGACGAGGATCTTGCCGACCATCAGGTTGGAGATCCGGTGGGTGTGGCCGACGATCATCGCGTCAACGGTCGTCGACTGCAGCGCGGTGGCGATGTCGAGGATCGGCCCCGTCCACTGCGCACCAGGTGCGGTGCCGATGGGATTGACGCCGGTGTTCGTCCCCTGGTGGATGACGACGACCTGGACCCGGACGCCCTGCTTGCGGAGTCGCTCCGACTCAGCCTTGATGCGGGCCGCTTCCGGCAGGAAGGTCAGGCCGGCCGTGGCGCCCGCCGAGACCAGCTCCGGCGTGTTCTGGAGTTCGGCGCCGATGACGCCGACCTTGATCCCGTTGACGGTGAAGACGACCGACGGCCGGACCCACGAAGGTGCCTTGCCGGTCGCCGTCTCGACGATGTTGGTGGCCAGGAACGGGAAGTTCGCCCGGTCCTGGTGCATCCGCAGGCGGTCGACACCGTAGTCGAATTCATGGTTGCCGTACGAGGTGGCATCGAGACCCCAGGCGTTCTCGGCATCGATGGCCGGGACATCCTGGAGCAGTGCCGAGTTCGGCGGCGAGGCCCCGACGTTGTCGCCGGCCGCGAGCAATAGGCCCGGCCGCGGCAGCGCCTTGAACTCCTCGTCGAACAGCGTGGCCAGGGTGGCGGCACCGCCGACCAGCGTGTTCACGCCATCGAAGGCGAGGGTCGTCGGTTCGAGCTGGCCGTGGAAATCGTTGAGCCCCACGATCGACAGCGGCTTGACGCTGCTGCTGCCCTTGATCGCGTCGAGCAGCACCCGGCCCTGGCTGTGCTGTGGTTCGGGGACACGGAGCAGGTACGCCAGCGTCGGTGCGAGGTCGATCGAGCGGGCGTTGATCGTTCGATGGGCGATGCCTTGGCCGCCGGCGATGAAGGTGGCCCGCATGTTGATGTTCGCCGACAGGTTCTGGACGTCGGGCACGTAGCCGTGCTGGCCGAAGAAGTGCGAGGCCGCCACCAGCGTCCCGGGCGTCTCGGCGTCGAACTGGTAGGGCGGATAGGAGAACACCACCAGGTCACCGGTGCGCGTCGGGTGCGCCATGTCGGCGGTCGAGTTCGGGCCGTTGGGGATGTAGCGCGCTTCGGCCTTGGTGAAGGCGCGGTCGATGACTTTCCAGTCCTCGGCCTTGCCGTCGTGCGTCCAGTCGTTGGGATCGGTCAATCCGAGATACGTGGCCTTGATCTGCTGGATCAGGGCTGGGGCATCTGCCGCCAGCACGCGCGGGTCCGGGATGAACGCCGGATTCGGCGTCTTGCCGTCGGCCAGGAACGGGCTCCGGGCGTTGGCTGGCCGCGTGTCCGGATCTCGGCCTTCGAGGTTCAGGTAGATCTGGACCGTGCCGCCCGCCCAGCAGGCCTTGGCCTTGCCGATGGTCTCGCCGAGGGCCGTGCGGCAGTTGGAGACCTGCGGCGTGGACAGCAGGCCCATATCGACGAGTGGCTTGCTGGCATCGATGGCGAGGAACTGCGGGGCGAAGCCGTGATCCGAGCCGACGAACGTGGTCGGATCCTTGCCCATCAGCTTGCGCGCCAGCGTCAGTGCTCGGTCGGCACCCTTGTAGGCGTCCTTGACGAACGTCGTGCGCTGCCTGACCCGGTTGTCCTTGACCCCGTCGAGGTCGACGTCGTCATAGGCCGGATTGGCCGCTCCGTTCGGCAGCCGCGGTGAGATCAGGCCGAGGAACTGGTGCTGGAACTCGTCGGTCGTCGGGTACCCGGCCAGCAGCAGATCGGGCTTGTAGGTCTTGACGACGTACTCGAGCATCGGCAGGTGGCCGGTCGCCCAGTACAGACCCTGCTGGACATAGGTCTCCTCGCTCGTCACGCCCGCCTCGAGGATGGCGAAGTCGGCCGCCGTGGAGGTCGGGAACTTCTGGGCGAGGAACTCATCGAAGTCGGTGATGCCCGATGCGCCCGGGAACCCGGGCCACGAGGCGTTCGCGCGCGAGACCGAGGTGTGGAACAGGCGAACTCGCGACAGGTCGGCGTTGAGCTCCTCGACCTTGACGAGGAAACCGGCCGTCTTGCCCTCCAGCGCGCCGCCGACGATCTTGACCTTGACGTCGGCCCACCCGCCTCTGGCGAGGTCGCCGACCTTGTCGGCGCCCGACTTCGTCGGCGAGAACAGGACGCGGTCGTAATCGACCTTGCCGTTGTTCGTGCTGTCGTAGAGGTAGGCGTTGAGGCCGTACTTGTCCGTCCCGAAGTCGAGGACGCGCATGCGCATCTCCCGGGCCGGGCTGTACGAGGTCGGGACCGACGTCCAGCCGACCGCAGGCGTCGGCGCTGCGCCAGCGAATGGCGCCTGACCCGCATATCCGGCCGGATGGTCGAACTGCAGCCCGAAGGAGGCGATGAACGCTGCGTCGTCGAACAAGGGCTGGCCGACCGAGCCCACGAAGTTGGTCGCCACGCCGCGTCCCGAGAACAACGACTGGAAGTCGATGGTCGGTCCGGCGATCGAGGCGTTCCGACCGCCGGCCCACTCGACCTGCGCGACCTTGAGACCGCCGCGCTCCGCGGACTGGGCGATCGACTCGGCCTGGAGCACGCCCTGGTCGAAGGCGGCGGTACGTGTCGCCCCGAACGGTGAGTTGGGACCCGACTTGTGGAACGTGTTGTTGGTGGAACCGGTGACGCCCGGCCAGGCCCCGGTCGCCAGCGTGTACCAGCCGGCGCCGGTGTTGGGCGGAGCCTGGGTGAGCATGCCGTTGCCAGTCGCCTTCACGCCAGTTCGCAGGAAGCCGCGCATGGTCGGCATCAGGCCGTCATCCGCGTAGCGCTTGACCAGGTCCTGGCGCAGGCCGTCGGCCGCGAAATACACCGCCTTGGTGGATGCCTTGGTCGCCGCGTCGGACGCGGGCGAGGCAATCGGCCCTGCAGTTCCCCGGGCCATGGCCAGGGGCGAGGCAAGGAGGCTGACGAGGACCACGACAGCCACGGCGAGAGCGGTCAGTCGATGGGGGCGCAGCGTGGGGGCGATGGGGCCGGGGCGGGGGGGACGCACTGGCTGATCCTCCATGTCGGGCACGAACCTGGGGAGTCCGGCCATC
Organism: Candidatus Limnocylindrales bacterium; assembly: GCA_035692005.1. GTDB lineage: Bacteria > Chloroflexota > Limnocylindria > Limnocylindrales > CSP1-4 > SPCO01. The sequence continues at coordinate 3,325 of DASSII010000127.1, forward strand.
CTAACCCTCCCCATCGCGCCCGGACCACCCGATTCGTGATTGGTTGGACGACGATCCGCTTCGAGGTCCGCCATTCCGGTGCATCGGGGCACCGGCAACCGTGCCGTGCCGTGCCGCGCCGCGCCGCGGCAAGCGCGCGATACGTCCGCGGTGAGGGCGGCCGGCGACCATCCGTTGCGATGGCCGGCCACCCCACCGTGGTCGCTCGGTTGGAGCGGCTCACGCCCGATCAGCGCGCGGCGGCGACAGCGCCGCCGGGACCGGTGCTGTGCGTGGCACCAGCCGGTTCGGGCAAGACCACCACGCTGGTCGCGCGCATCGCCTGGCTGGTCGACGGCGGCTGGCCAGCGTCCTCGATCGCCGCGATCACGTTCAACAAGCGAGCCGCCGAGGAGCTCGGCGGGCGCCTCGACGCGGCGGTGGCTCCGCTTGGCATCGCGCCGCGGGGGATCAGGGTCCGCACCTTCCATGCTCTCGGGCGCGAGATCCTGCGAGACGCCGGGTGGCGGGTCGAGCCGCTGATGGACCGCTCGGAGGTGCTCGTGTCGCTATGGCCCGGCCTTGCCACCGCCGACTACGGCCAGCTCGACACCGCGTTCTCGCGGCTGAAGCTCGACATCGGGGTGACGGCCGAAGAGATCGCCCGGGACCCGCACCCCGGACCGATCGCGACCGCGTTCGTGGCCTACGAGCAGGCGATCGCCGCGGCCGGCGGTCTCGACTTCGACGACCTCGTTCGTCGCGCCCTCGATGCGCTTGATGCCGACGCGGCCCTGCTCCATCGATGGCGAGGACGGTGCGGCCAGCTGCTCGTCGATGAAGTCCAGGACGTCGACCGGTCGCAGCTCCGCCTGGCGTTGACGCTGGCCGCCCCGGCGAACCGGATCTTCCTCGTGGGTGACGACGACCAGTCGATCTACGGTTGGCGGCTGGCGGACGTCCGGCGGGTGCTCGCGCTCGATGCCTCCCTGCCGGGGCTCGAGCGGGTCGACCTCGAGGTCAACCACCGCTGCCCGGCGCCGGTGGTCGAGCGTGCGGTCCGCCTCATCGAGCACAACCGGGAGCGGTTCGCCAAGACCATCCGCCCGCGAGCCGAGGCCGCCGGTCGCGTGCTCCTCGCGCCTGACGCCGACGATGAACCGCGGCGGACCGAGCGGCTGATGCGTTCCTGGCCCGACGACGACGGGACCCGCGCGATCCTCGCCCGGACGAATCGAGAACTTCGGCCGGCCGTGGTCGTGGCCCTGGCGCTCGGGGAGCCGTTCCGGGCCCCATCGGTGACGTTGCTGATCGACGACCCGCGGCTCGATGGGTTGCTGTCCCGTCTCGAGAGGGACACCGACGCGCGATTGCCACTCTTGGTCCGGATCGGAGCGCTGCGCCGCGGGGTCGGTGCGCCATCCGATGCCGCGGAGGGCGGGGTTGGCGCGCCAGAGGATGACGCGGAGCGCGAGCTCATCACGGCCCTGCTGGCCTGGGCGGTGCCATCGGCGGGACTCGAGGCGTTCCTCGGTGCGATCGCCGACACCCGCGCTCGGCTCGCCGAACTGCGCCGCGACGATGCCCGCCTGTCACTCGCCACGGCTCACTCGACCAAGGGCGCCGAGTTCGACCATGTCGCCGTCGTCGGCCTCGACGAGGGTCGGTTCCCGAGCGGGCGGGCCATCACGTCCTCGGCCGAGCCAGAGCGGGCCCTCGAGGAGGAGCGCCGGCTCGGGTACGTCGCCTGGACTCGGGCCCGACGGACGCTCACCCTGAGCTACGACCCGTCGAGTCCCTCACCATTCATGCTCGAAGCGTTCACGGCGGACGAACTGGGCCTGTGACCGTGCCCGGGCGCGCCCGTTGCGGGCGGTGCGAGGGCCGGCGCGGGGCGTGCCCACACGGGGCCGGGGCGGTGCCGGCGCCGGGCCGCGCCCGTTGCGGGCGTGACCGGGCCCGAGGCGGTGCGTGGCCGAGCCCCCGGCGGTACCGCACA
>DASSII010000128.1:0-9268 GCA_035692005.1 Candidatus Limnocylindrales bacterium
ACGTCGTCGCTCATGGCTGCTCGATGCCGGTCGGTGGCGGCAGCACGAGGACCTGCCCGCCGATCGTGGCGACACGCCAGCTGAGCAAGCCCGGCTTGCCGTCCTTGTCGACGACGCGAGCGGCATAGCCGTGGACCGTGAACCCGCTACCCACGAACGAGCCGAGGTGGACCGGCGCGTCGACCCGCTGGAACTCGGTCCGGTAGCGCGTCGCGCGCAGCTTCATGTCGGCATCGACGCCGATGCGGTCGAGCGCTGCCTGGTCGTCGCTGACGTACGCGTCGATGAACTCGCGCGCGACCGGCGATTCCGACACGCGCGCCAGCTCGAGCTGGGGACGCGGCGAGAGGTCGGCCGCGATCGTCGGCACGAGGAAGCCGACGAGGGCCCCGACCGCGACCGTCGCCACCGCCGTACTGATCCGCCGGAACCAGAGTCGTCGTCGACGCATGCCCACTCCGAAACCGTCTCGCGACACCGTCCGCCCTCACGACGCGGTTGTCAACATCGGTCGATTCGCCCGGCACGGCGGTTCGGATGCGTCAGCGCGTGCGGGTCACCTTGTGCAGGTTGCGCGGCGCTTCCGGGTCGAGCCCGCGCGCCCGCGTCAGGTGCAGCGCGTGCAGCTGCCCGACGATGATCGACACGATCGGACCAAGCCATTCCGGGGTACCCGATGGCAACGCCAGCGGCCAGCGGGCGAGAGCGAGCGCGTCGTCGGCGTCGGACGCGACGGCCAGGTCCGCATCCAGCTCCGCCCGGAGCCGGCCGAGCAGGTCGATGAGCGAAGCAGCGGTGGGCCCCGGCCGGACGATCGAGAGGACGGGCACGCCCGGCTCGAGCAGGGCCAGCGGGCCGTGCTCGAAGTCGGCCGCAGAATACGGATCGGCAAAGACCCGGGCGAGCTCCTTGAGCTTGAGCGCCCATTCGCGGGCGGTCGCGTACTCGTAGCCCCGGGCGATGACCAGCAGTCGATCGGCCGTCGCCTGCTCGGCGGCCATGGCGGCGATCGCGGGTTCGAGCGTCAGCGCGGCAGCCATCGCGGCGGGCACATCGGCCAGCGCGGCCGCGTCGTCCGGGTCGCCGGACAGCGCCACGGACAGCGCCGCGATGGCGAGCAGCTCGGCGGTGTAGGTCTTCGTCGCGGCGATGGCCGTCTCGGCTCCCGCGCCGAGATCGATGGTCGTCTCGGCGGCCGCCGCCAACGGCGAATCCGGGTCGTTGGTGATGGCCAGCGTCGGCGCGCCCTGCCGACGGCCGGCCTCGATGACGCCGACGACATCGGGCGACGCGCCCGATTGGCTGATGCCGATGACGAGCGATCGATCGAGCCTCGGCTGCGCGCCGTACAGGCTGATGACCGACGGGGTCCCAAGACCGACCGACAGGTCGTGCCGGACCCCGAGCACGTACTGCGCGTAGATGGCCGCGTGATCGCTCGTCCCCCGCGCGGCGATGACGACGTGTTCGACGGCCCGCGCGCGGATGGCGGCCGCGAGCGGACCCAGCACGGCCGGGGTGTGGCGCAGGAACCGGGCCGCGACCTCGGGCTGCGCCATGATCTCGTCGCGAAGCGTCATCGTCGGTCGACCGCCGCCGCGCCGATCGGCAGCCGTCCCGACGCCGCGGCCTCGCCGAACAGCACGGCCGCCAGCGCATCGAGCGATGACGGCAGCACGGAATACGTCGCCAGCACCGTGGCCCGCTCCGGGTAGAGCGCCACGTCCCACGGTCCGCGCAAGGCGACCCCGATCAGCGGGCGCCCGACACCCGCCAGCGCGTCGACCAGCGCGCGCTGGGCCGGTTGCCGCGCGGCGTCGATCGTGCCGAGGACGACGATGTCAGCCTCAGCCGCGCGGGCGCGGATGGCGTCGATCGAGGACGGATCGGGCGACGGCTCGACGACCACCTCGTCGACCGTGGCGGCACGCCCTCGCAGCGCCTGGGCGAGCGCGGGGGCGATCGTCGATGACGTGTCGGCGGGCGTCAGGTCGGTCGGTCGAGGCATGACCGCAAGGATGCGCGACCGGCGCAGCGGCAGCACGCTCGCGGGGTCGCGCACGAGGGTGATCGACCGCGCGGCGACCTCGCGTGCCAGTGCCTGGTGCTCGGCCCCGCCGACGATCGACAGGTCCGGCCTCGGGCCGGCTGACCCGAGCCACGCCCGGAGCGCGGCCACACGACGGTCCGTGGCCGCCAGCTCGGCCGCCTCGAACGCCCCGCCCGCGGCCGCGCCCGTCAGCGCGGCCTCGATCCGGGCCCGCGCCGCCGGGTCCGCGGCCGTCAACAACAGATCGATGCCGGCCCGGACCGCGGCCACGACCGCTGCGGCGAGCCCGTCACCCTGGTCGATCGCCCGCATGTCGAGCGCGTCGGAGATCGTGACCCCCGCGAACCCCAGGTCGTGCCGCAGCAGGTCGGTCATCACCGCGCGAGACAGCGTCGCCGGCAGGTCCTCCGAGCCGGTGATCGCCGGCAGCACGACGTGGCCCGACATGGCCAGCCCGACACCGGCCGCGAACGCCGCGCGGAAGGGCACGAACTCGCGGGCCTCGAGGACCCGCCGATCCGCGGCGACGACTGCCAGCCCGTGATGCGTGTCGGCCGAGACGTGCCCCATCCCCGGAGCGTGCTTGACCGTGGCCGCGACCCCGGCCGAGCGCAATCCGCGGACCATGGCCGCCCCGTGCCGGGCCACGGCCGTTGGGTCGTCCCCGAAGGAGCGGATGCCGAGTGCCGGGTTGGCCGGGTTGGAGGCGATGTCGAGGACCGGCGCGTAGACCACGTTGACGCCCATCGCCCGCGCCTCCAGGCCGATGGCCCGCCCGACTCGCTCGGTCAGCGTCTCGTCGTCGACGGCGCCGAGGGCCATGTTGCCGGCGAACGCGGTCGAGTCGGACCCGAGCGCGATCAGCTGGCCGCCCTCCTGGTCGGCCGCGATGAGGACCGGCTGATCGGAGCCCGACGGTCCGGCACCCGCCGCTCGCCCGAAGGCGTCGCTCAATTCGCGCACCTGGCCCGGCGAGCCGACGTTGAGGAAGCGGAACAGTGACAGGCCGGCGGCCGGCGCCTCGGCCAGCCGTCGCCTGATCGACGCCGGCACATGCTGCCCGTCGAACGCGAGCATGACCCGCCCGAGGATGGAGGCCGTCACCCCTTGACCGCGCCGGCGAGGCCCCGCACGAAGTAGCGCTGGACGACGATGAAGAACAGCAGGATCGGGATGACCGTGATCGTCACGCCGGCTGCGATCGAGCGGAAATCGGAGGCGAAGAACCCCTGCAGCGCGGCCAGCCCGACGGGCAGCGTCATCCCCTCGGGCGTGTGCAGCATCAGCGACGGCCACAGGAAATCGTTCCACGACGTGACGAACGTGAAGATGGCGACCGCCGCGAGCGATGGCCGGACGATCGGCAGGAGGATCGTCCACCAGATCCGGAACTCCCCGGCCCCATCGACCCGGGCGGCATCGATCAGCTCGTTGGGAACGCCGCGGAAGGCCTGGCGCAGCAGGAAGATGTTGAACGCGCTGACGATGTTCGGGAAGATCAGGGCGGGCAGCGAATCGTAGTAGTGGAACACGTTGACGGCCAGGATGAACGACGGGATGTAGGTCAGCTGGGCGGGCACGATGAGCGTCGCCAGCAGCACATAGAAGATGGCCTCGCGGCCGCGGAAGCGCATCTTGGCGAGGGGATACGCCGCCAGCGCCGCCACCAGCACGTTGAGCAGCCCGGTCGCCACGGCCACGGTCGTGCTGTTGAGGAAGTACGACAGGATCGGCAGGCTGTCCCAGACCTTGACGTAGTTGGCGATGGTCGGGTCGTTGGGCAGGAACTGGGGCGGCACCGAGGTGATCGGGTCCGACGGGCCCTTGATCGAGGTCAGCAGCATCCACGCGAACGGGAAGACCGTCACGAAGGCCATCGCCGTGAGGACGGCGTACCAGCCGCCCGTGCGGGTCCAGCGATCGAGCCGGACGCTGAGCGGGACACTCCGGCCGCGCCGGGAGCGGATCGCCACGCTGACGTCGGCCCCGCTCATCGGGCCTCCTCCGGGTCACCGCGCTCGAGCAGCCGCACGTTGACGATCGAGAACGCGAGGGTCACCGCCAGCAGCACGATGGCGATCGCCGAGGCATAGCCGGCATTGGATTGCTGGAAGGCCTGTTGCCACAGGTAGAAGACCATCGTCGTGCCCGAATCGAGGATCCCGCCGCTGCGGTTGGTCAGGACGTAGATCTCGTCGAACACCTTGAGCGCGGCCAGGCTGGAGATGACGGCCACGAACACGATCTGCGGACGGAGGGCTGGGATGCTGACGTAGCGGTGCTTCTGGAGGTCAGTGCAGCCGTCGATGCGCGCCGCGTCGTACAGCTCGTCGGGGATGTTCTGGAGCCCGGCCAGGAAGATCACCGAGTAGTAGCCGATGCCCGCCCAGATCGTGAGCAGCATGGCGATCGGCAGCACGTACGCCGGCGTCGTCAACCACTGGATCGGCTGGTCGATGACGCCCCACGACTGCAGGACGCTGTTGATGAACCCGGTCCGATCGAACAGCCAGCGCCACGACAGCCCGATGGCGATGCTGCCGCTGACCGCCGGCACGAAGTACAGCGCGCGGTAGATGTGGATGCCGCGCAACCGCCGGTTGACGACGATGGCGAGCAGGATCGACAGCACGATCAGGATCGGCGTGACGATCAGGTACACGAGTGAATGGGTGAGTGCCAGCCAGAACGTCTCGTCGTCGATCAGCCGGGCGAAATTGTCGAGCCCCACGAAGACCGGCGGCCGGACGATGTCGTAGTCGGTGAAGCTGTACCAGACGACCGCCACGATCGGGTAGAACACGAAGATGGCGAGCAGCACGAGGGCCGGCACGAGGAACAGGTACGGGGTCGCGCTGCGCTTGCCGGTCATCGATCGTCCCGTTCGTCGGTTGGGATGGAGCGGCCCGCCTCCCCTGGGGGTGAGAGGCGGGCCGGGTGGGTCGGCGACCCGCTACTTGATGAGCTTGTTGGCCTCGGTGACGGCCTCGGTCAGCGCCTGCTGGGCCGTGGCGGTCCCGAACAATGCCTTCTCGATCGAGTCGAGCACGATCTGGTTGACGTCGGCCTTGGACGGGATCGTCGGCACGATGTCAGCGTACTTGGCGATCGTGTCGCCGGCGATCGGTCGGGCGCTGTCCTCGATCAACTCCGGGGTGGAGCTGAAGAACGGGTCTTCGTACGCTGCCGCGGACGACGGATAGACCGCCACCTGCTTGGCGAACTCGACCATGGCCCGCGGGTTGGTGAAGTACTGGGCCAGCGCGATCGACGCATTCGGGTACTTGGTGTCGGCCTTGACCGACATGCCCATCAGGCCCTTGCCCAGGACGCCGGACTTGCCGACGGGCGCCGGCACGACGGCGAGGTCCTCGTACAGCGAGGCGTTGTTGGACTTGACCTCGCGGATGAGGTTCGGGCCGGTCTGGTAGAACGGCGCCTGGCCGGCCGAGAAGATGAGCAGCCCGACGCGGTCGTCCTGGGTGGTCAGCGCGGCCTGGTCGACGGTGCCGGCCTTGACCATGTCGACGTACATCTGCAGCCACGCGACGCCCTCGGGCGAGTCGAACGTGAAGCTCTTGCCGTCATCGGCGAGGACCTTGACATTGCCCTCGTAGACCATCTGCGCCAGGAGATCGTTGACCGTCAGGCGCAGGTCGCACAGGGAACCGGTCTTGTCCTTGATCGTCTGGCAGATCGCCGGCAGGCCATCGATGGTCTTGGGGAAGTCCGCGACCGACAGCCCGGCGCCTTCCTCGTAGATGCGCTTGTTGATCAACTCGACGCTGACGCCCTGGTACCACGGGAACTGGTAGTTCTTGCCGTTGACGTTCTGCGACTTCCAGAGGCCATCGAAGTAGATGTCCTTGACGGCTTGCGGGACGGTCGCGTCGAGGTCGAGCAGCAGGTTGCGGGTGGCGTAATCGGACACCCACCCCTCACCGACCGACAGGTTGATGACGTCCGGCGCGTTGCCCGCGGCGAACGAGTTCTTGAGATCGTCCTGGAAGGTCGCCTGGTGGTCCTCCCACTTGACCTTCACGCCCGGGTAGGTCGCCTCGAACCGGGCGATGGTCGCCTTGATGTAGTCGTCGAAGGTCGGCGACAGCCAGAACGTCCAGAGCGTGATCTCGGCGCCCTGCTCGACGCCGCTGATGACCGCCTCGGCCGGATCCGGTGCGAGCGGGCTGGGCGCGGCCGATTCGACCGCGGTCGATGGACTCGGCTCGGTCGAGCCGGCGGCGGACGCGCTCGGCGCGGCCGACGAGGACGGCGCGCTCGATGGGGTCGCCGTGTTGCCGCATGCGGCCGCGACGAAGATCGCCGTCAGCAACAGGGCCAGGAACCGCTTGATGTTCATCACTCCTCCTCGGTGCTCCTCTCGTTCGCTTCGGTGTCGTGGTCGGATCGTTCGCAGGCGGGTTCGCGGGACCGGATCAGGCGTGGCTGACCACCTCCGATCCCTGTGACGCGACGTCGGCAGCGAGCGCGGCGCGCGCGACGGCGACGGCGCCCCACGCCCCGGGCTCGGCCTCGGGCGGCAGGACGTGGGCGATGTCGGCCGGCAACAGCTCGCCGGCGAGGTCGGACGCGGTGCGCAGCCGCTCGAGTTCCCGACGGAGCGGTCGCTCGAAGGCGGCGCCGGCGTGCGACACGCCGCCACCGACGACGACGCGCTCGACGTCGTAGGCCATGACCAGGGTGTGGACCGCCCAGGCCAACCGGCGACCGACGTCGTCGACGAGTTCGGTGGCGGCCGGATCACCGGCGGCCGCGGCCTCGTACACGTCACGCGCGGTCGCGACCCCGGCTCGCCGGGCGATCGACGGGCCCGAGGCGAAGGCTTCGAGGCAACCGTACTGGCCGCAGGCGCAGCGTGGCCCGCTGGCATCCGCGATCGCGTGACCGATCTCGCCGGCAAGGCCGCGCGCCCCGCGGTGGAGGCGGCCGTCGAGGATGACGCCGGCCGCGATGCCGGTCCCCACAGCGAGGTAGGCGAGGTCGTCGGTCGCGCCGACGACGCCGCGCTCGTGCAGGCCGATGGCGGCGGCACGGGCGTCGTTCTCGATGACGACCGGCCGGCCGATCTCGGCCTCGAGCACGTCCCGCAGCGCGAAATCGGTCCAGCCGAGGTTGACCGCCAGGGTCACCTGCCCCCGCTCCGGATCGACGCGACCGGGGACGCCGACGCCGATCGCCTGGAGGTCGTCCCGTCCGAGACCGGCACCCGCCAGGGCATCGTCGAGCGTCGCGGCGATCGCGGCGGCGGCGTTCGATCGGTCGGCCACGGTCGATGCGTGCGTCGCCCGGCCGAGGACGGTCCCGTCGGCGGCCACGATGAGCGTGGCGATCTTCGTGCCGCCGATGTCGATGCCGGCCACGCGCCCGGTCATCGATGCACCGTCAGGCCGAGCTCGCGCGTCAGGAGCAGCGCGCAGGCACCGAGCAGCGTGGCGTCGTCGCCGGGGCCGCCATCGATGATGTGGGTCTCGCGCGCCAGCGGTCCGAGGCTGCGCCGGCTGGCCTCCTCGCGGATGGCCGCGAACCACGGCTCGCCGAGGGCGGTGACCGTGCCGAGGACGGTGATCCGTCGGACATCGAGGGCGCCGGTCAGGTTGGCGATGGCCGCCCCGATCGCGCGGCCGGCGGCGCGGACCACGGGGAGGGCGCGGTCATCGCCGTCGGCCGACGCGCGGGCGAGGTCGTCGATGGTGGTCGTGGGCGGCAGGCCGGCTCGTGCGGCGGCGCGCAGGATGGCGGGTGCGCTGGCGATCGTCTCGAGGCAGCCGAACCGGCCGCAATGACAGGCGATGCCGTCGGGCTCGACCACCACGTGACCGATCTCGCCGGCTCCCTCGCCGTCACCGCCGAACAGCTGGTCGCGCAGGATCAGCCCGGCACCGATGCCGCGCCCGACGCGGACGACGACCAGGTTCTGCGGCCGATCGTCGCCGGCGAACAGGTAGGTGGCCAGGGCGGCGACCCGGCTGTCATTGGCGACGACCGTCGGCAAGCCGTGTCGCTCGCGCAGGATCGTGGCCAGCGGCAGGTCCTGCCAATCGAGGTTGACCGCCCAGCGGATGGTGCCGTCGGCATCGACGATGCCCGGCGTGCCGACCCCGACGCCGAGGATCGGCGTCGTCGCCTCGCGTCGGACGTCGTCGATGAGCCCATGAACGAGCTGGAGGGCCGCCGCGCCGTCGGCGCCGTCGAGGGCGCGTGTCCGCCGCGTCGTGAGCTCGCCGCGGAGGTTGGCCAGGGCTGCGCTGAACGTCCGCTCGCCGAGGTCCAGGGTGATCACGGTCCGGGCATCGTCATCGAGCGCGACGAGGGTCGGCTGCTTGCCGCCGGTGCTCGGGCCGCGGCCGACGTCCGTGGCCAGGCCGTCGCGCTCCAGGTCCGCCACGAGCTCGCCGACACTGGTGCGAGTGAGTCCCGTCAGGCGCGCGATATCCGCGCGACTGATCGGGCCCAGGTCGTACAACGCGCGGAGGACCAGGCCCGCGTTGTGAGCGCGAGTCTGGGCGTGCGTGGCCTTCGCCGGGTACTCGGTGCGTGCCACGGTGGTGGTTGGACCCCTCTCCGCGGATGCGTCGCTGCTCGGTCTCCGTCGCGCGGGGACTTCCCGTCGCGTGAACCTCGTCGCGTGAACTGCCCGTCGCGGGACCTTCGTCCATTCAGTTGACAATGCGGGATGGTAGACCGTTCGGCGGCTTTGTCAAGTGACGAGACAAAGTCGCCGACGGGACGTGCGGATGCGAGCCGGATGCCGAGCCGGGTGCAGCGCCGAGCCCGGCCGAGCCCGGCCGCCCGGCCGCCCCGGCCCGGGCAGGACCTGCGCGGGCCTTGCGCACGGCCTGGCGGGCCTGGCGGGTCTGCCCGCGCCCATGACTCCGCCAAATCCCCGCCCGGGGAGCGTTAGGCGCGGTTCATGGGCTCGAACGCGGCGCTTCGATCGCACCTCCCCGTTGGCTCGTGCGTGAACAAGCACGGATCCAACCAGAGTCGCGCCCGCCAAGGCCCCACCAGGCCGCCGAACGCTCCCACGGCGGGGATTTGGCGGTCTGGAGCCACGGTCTCCGGCCCCTGCGCGCGCCCGCCCGCGCGACACGCGCCGGGGATGCCCCCACCCGTGCCACCGTCCCCACCCGTGCTGCCGTCCGACCCGTGCCGTCCCCAGCCGCGTCCAGACGTGGATCGAACCGTTCGACCCCGTTG
>DASSII010000129.1:0-46739 GCA_035692005.1 Candidatus Limnocylindrales bacterium
CTGGCTGCGCCAGCTCATGGACTGGCAACGCGACGTGTCGGAGTCCGACGCGACCGAGTTCGTCGAGGGCATCAAGCTCGACATCTTCCAGGACCAGGTCTTCGTGTTCACGCCGAAGGGCGACATCAAGGACCTGCCGGCCGGCGCCACCCCGCTCGATTTCGCCTACCGCATCCACACCGACGTCGGCCACCGCACCATCGGCGCGAAGGTCAACAACCGGCTCGTGCCGCTCGACTACCGGCTCAAGAACGGCGACATCGTCGAGATCGTGACGACCAAGGGCGAGCACGGGCCGTCGCGCGATTGGCTCAACGTCGTTCGCACCTCGCATGCCCGCGAGAAGATCCGCCAATGGTTCAAGCGCAAGGACCGCGACGAGAACGTCATCCACGGGCGTGAATCGCTCGAGCGCGAATTGCGCCGACTGGCGCGGACATCGATGTCGGCGGTCGGCGCCGACCGGATCGCCGAGCTGGCCCGCCTGCTCAACTACGACACGACCGACGACTTCTACGCGGCGATCGGCTATGGCGCGGTCAGCGCCCAGACCGTGGTCATGCGCCTCGGCGTGGTCGACGACGGCCAGAGCCAGCTGCCGACGGTCGCGCCGCCCCAGCAGCTGGTCCGCACCGGCGGGGTCCGGGTCAAGGGCGTCGGCGACCTGCTCGTCCGCTTCGCCAAGTGCTGTCACCCGATCCCGGGCGACCCGATCGTCGGGTTCATCACCCGCGGCAAGGGCGTCACGGTCCACCTCCGGTCCTGCCCGACCGTCATCAACGAACGCGAGATCAGCCGGCTCATCGAAGTCGAGTGGGAGGCCGAGCCGACGCAGACCTATCCGATCGCCATCCGCGTCGAGGCCTTCGACCGGACGGGACTGCTGAGCGACATCACCCAGGTCGTGGCCGAGAACAAGGTCAACATCGTGGCCGCCTCGGTGGGGGTGACGCCCGATCACACAGCGGTGGTGACCGCCACCCTGCAGGTCCAGTCGGTCTCCCAACTCGCCCGGGTGATGAGCCGGATCGAGACCCTCAAGGACGTCATCAACGTCCAGCGCGACCTGGGGTAGTCCCGTCATCGCCGCCTGACACCGTAGACTCCGTTCGATGTCGAGCTTCAAGGCCCCCCGCGGCACGCGCGACCTGCTGCCGCCCGACAGCGGGGCGTGGACCCGACTGGAGCGACTCGCCGCCGACCTCGCCACGCGTTACGGCTATCGCCGCATCGAGACCCCGATGTTCGAGCAGACAGCCGTCTTCGAACGCGGTGTCGGCGAGGTCACCGACATCGTCGAGAAGGAGCTCTTCCGGATCGTGCCGCGGTCCGAGGAGGCCGAGTCGTGGGCGCTCCGCCCCGAGCCGACGGCCGGCATCGCCCGGGCCTACGTGCAGCACGGGATGCAGACCTGGCCGCAGCCGGTGAAGCTCTACGAGATCGGCCCGATGTTCCGCTACGACCGACCGCAGGCCGGCCGCTACCGCCAGTTCTGGCAGTTCGATATCGAGGCCATCGGCGACCCGGGACCGGCGGTCGACGCGGAGATCATCGAGCTCGGCGCACGCTACTACGCCGGCGCCGGCCTGACCGGTGTCGAGGTGCTGCTCAACTCCATCGGCGACGCCGCCTGCCGCCCGGCCTACATCGCCGAGCTCAGCGCCTACTACCGCGGCAACATCGCGGGACTGCCACCGCTCGAACGGGACCGACTCGAGCGCAACGTGCTGCGCCTGCTCGATTCGAGGGATCCGGCGATGGCCGCGATCAACGCCCGTGCGCCGCACATCACGGATCGCCTGTGCGACGCGTGCGCGGCGCACTTCGCCGAGGTCCGTCGGCACCTCGACGCGCTCGAGGTGCCATACCGCCTCGAGCCGGGTCTCGTCCGCGGGCTCGACTACTACACCCGGACCGCCTTCGAGTTCTACGTCACCGGTCGCGAGGGGCAGCAGCAGGCGATCGGCGGCGGCGGCCGCTACGACGGCCTCGTCGAGCTGCTCGGCGGCCGCCCGACACCGGGCATCGGGTTCGGGATCGGGCTCGATCGGCTCCTGTTGGCCCTGGCCGAACAGGCGACCGACGGCGTCGTCCCCGTCCCCGCCAACGCCCCGAGCGCCGTCGTCGTCGGCGCGGATCCCGAAGACACCGTCACCCGGCTGCGCATCGCGACCGATCTGCGCGCCGCGGGCATCGCCGCGCGCGCCGAGCTGGGCCGGCGCAAGCTCGGCAAGCAGCTCGAGTCGGCCGCCCGCGAGCAGGCCCACTTCGCGGTGATCGTCGGCGACGAACTGGCCGCCGGCGAGGTCCAGCTGCGCGACCTGCCGGCGGGTACGCAGAAGGTCGTCCCACTCGGCGACCTGGCGCGGGAGATCGCCCGGGCGCAGGCAGCGCATCGGCATGGGGCAGGGGAGGGCTGACATGACCGGACCACGGGATCCGGCGGCGGACGACGAAGCCCTCGACCTGCGCGATCACGAGGTCCGCAATCGCGTCGCCTGGAACGCCGACGCCGACGACTACCAGTCCCGCCATGCGGCACAGCTCGACGTCCACGGCGGACTGGCCTGGGGCGTGACCCAGATCCCCGAGGCGCAGTTGCAGGTCCTCGGTGACGTCGTGGGCAAGGACATCCTCGAGTTCGGCTGTGGTGCCGCCCAGTGGTCGATCGGGCTGGCGAAGCTCGGGGCGCGTCCGGTGGCCCTCGATCTCTCGGAGCGCCAGCTGGAGTACGCCCGTCGCGCGATGGATGTCGCCGGCCTCGACTTCCCCTTGATCCACGCCAGCGCCGAAGCGGTGCCGCTACCGGACGCGAGCTTCGACATCGTCTTCTGCGACCACGGGGCGATGACCTTCGCCGACCCGTATCGGACGGTGCCCGAGGCCGCCCGCCTGCTGCGCCGGGGCGGCCTCTTCGCGTTCAACCAGGGATCGGCCTTTGCAGACGTGCACTGGCCTGCCGACGCCGACGCGCCAGGAGATCGACTGGTCATCGACTACTTCGGGCTGTATCGGGTCGAGCTCGATGATGAGGTGGCCTTCCAGCTCCCGTACGGAGAGTGGATCCGCCTGTTCCGGGCGAACGGGTTCGTGATCGAGGATCTGCTCGAGCCGCGCCCGGCCGAAGACGCGACGAGCACCTACCGCGACGAGGCGACGCTGGCTTGGTCGCGCCGCTGGCCGGCCGAGTCGATCTGGCGATTGCGCAAGGCCTGAGCGCGCACCGGGACGCGTTGACGCCGGGCGGACAATCGGACCAGGCCGAGATCGCCACGCGAGGTCCGTCATGCTCCAGGTCGGTCCATTTCCAGCCACGGTCCTGCGGGCGCCGTCGGTCGAAGCCACGTGCACCTGTGAGCACTGGTCCCACTGCGATCACGCCTGCCACCATCGCCACTGCGACCCGACGGAGAACGCGTGTGACCTGGCGTTCCTGCCCGACGAGGGTGGGTTGACGTCGTGGGGCTGCCGGGACTGCACTCCTGGTCAGGGTGCCCCGCACTACCTCGGCTGCGAGCTCATCGGCTGGAGCGTCCCGGCCCGACTTGACGCATCCGCCTGACCGGCGCTCCGCGACCGGCCTGCTCGTCATCGCCCTTCTGGTGGCAGGCTGCGGGCTGGCCGATCCGACGCCGCCATCGATTGAGCCGTCGCGCTCAGCCACGCCGCCGACGCCCTCACCGTCGCTCCAACTCCTCTCGAAGGCCGACGCGGAAGCGATCGCGCGCTCCTCCACCGAGCGCTGGGCAGATGGCGACCTGCTGGACGCGAGGTTCGGGACCTACGCGGACTTCGTAGCCGAGCACTTTGAGACGGCGAGCCCGCCCCCGGCGCCCGGTGCGCCGGTCTGGTGGATCAGCCTCGGCGACGACCCGGGACCGCTGCGGGGTCAGGGCGAGTTCTTCGTCATCGACGCCACCGACGGGCGGGTCATCCAGCACTACGACTGGATCTCATGACGCTGACTGCCTGGCGAACCTGACGGATCGGAGGCTCGACGGCCGCCACTCCCCCGAGACGAGGCCCTACGATACGGGCTGCCATGACCGACCAGGACACCGATCTCGCCACGCCCTATCGCACCCGGACCGCGGGCGCGCTTCGCGCATCGGACGCCGGGACGTCCGCCCGTCTGGCGGGCTGGGTCCATCGGCGGCGTGACCATGGCCAGCTGATCTTCCTCGACGTCCGCGACCGCCATGGGCTCACCCAGGTGGTCATCGACCGAGCCGAGGCGCCGACCGCGCACGAGGTCGCCAGCCGCGTCCGACCGGAGTTCGTGGTGACCGTGGCCGGTGAGGTCGCCCGCCGCCTTGCCGGCACCGAGAACCCGCGCCTGGCCACCGGCGACATCGAACTGCGCGCGAACGACATCGACATCCTGTCCGAAGCCAAGACCCCGCCGTTCTACATCAACGAGCCCGACGCGCCGGTCGACGAGAGCCTTCGGCTCAAGTACCGCTACCTCGACATCCGTCGCCAGCCGATGGCCGAACGGTTGATGCTGCGGAGCCGGATGGTGCAGGCCATCCGCGAGGTGCACCACGCCAACGGGTTCCTCGAGGTCGAAACGCCGACCCTCATCAAGTCGACGCCCGAGGGGGCGCGCGACTTCATCGTCCCGTCGCGTCTTCAGCCGGGCAGCGTGTACGCCCTGCCCCAGAGCCCACAGCAGCTCAAGCAGCTGTTGATGGTCGGCGGGGTCGACCGCTACTTCCAGATCGCCCGCTGCTACCGCGACGAGGACCTGCGCGGCGACCGACAGCCGGAGTTCACCCAGCTCGACCTGGAGATGAGCTTCGTCGACGAGGAGCTGGTGATGGGCTTCGTCGAACGGATGGCGATCGAGGTCTCACGGGCGACGACCCCCGACCGACCCATCCAGACGGTCCCGTTCCCTCGCTTCACGTTCGATGAGGCCATCGAGCGGTACGGGTCGGACAAGCCGGACGTGCGCTTCGGGATGGAGCTGGTCGACCTGGCCCCGACGCTCGTCGATCCGGCCGGGCAGCCCGCCTCTGGCTTCCGCGTGTTCGACGAGACGCTCGCCGCCGGCGGGCGCGTCAAGGCCATCGTGGCGCCCGGCATGGCCGGCGTGACGCGACGCGAGATCGATGGGCTCACCGAGCGCGCCCGGCGGTTCGGAGCGAAGGGCCTGGCCTACCTCGCGCTCGAGCCGGGCGGCGAGGTCAAGAGCCCGATCGCGAAGTTCCTCGGAGACGACACGCAACGTGCCATCGTCGAGCGGACCGGCGCCGCGGAGGGCGACCTCATCCTGATCGTGGCCGACACCCCGGCGGTCACCGCCGACGTGCTCGGGCGGTTGCGGGTCGAGATCGGGGACCGACTCGGGCTGGCCGATCCAGACGCCCTCGCCTACGTCTGGGTGAACCGCTTCCCGATGTACCAGTGGGACGACGAGAACGGCCGCTGGGACGCGACACACAACCCGTTCAGCGGGGTCCTGCCCGAGGACGAGGCGCTGCTGGTGACCGCTTCGGGCGACCCCGATCGACCGTCACCGGACGATCCCGCCGGCCGGGCTCGCGCGTTGCAGTACGACCTCGCGCTCAACGGCTGGGAGCTCGGCGGGGGATCGGTCCGGATCCACCGCCGCGACCTGCTGGAGCGCTCGTTCCGGCTGCAGGGCCAGTCGATGCATGGCATGCGCGAGAAGTTCGGGGCCATCCTCGATGCGTTCGAGTACGGGGCGCCGCCACACGGCGGCATCGCCCTCGGGATCGACCGCTGGGCGGCCCTCCTGGCGCGCCAGACGAACATCCGCGAGGTCATGGCCTTCCCGAAGACCCAGTCCGGCAGCGACCTGATGCTCGAGGCCCCGTCCGAGCCCGAACCGAAGCAGTACGACGAGCTCGGACTGCGCTTCGTCGGCCTCCCGTCGAAAGCACCCGACTGACGAGCTCGCCCGACCTCGGCATCCCGCTCCTTGACGTCATCGCGCGACGTCCGCGGATGGCCGCGCTCATCGGCGCGCTGTGCATCGCCTTCTCGGGGGTGCTCTACCGATACGCCGACGTGTCGCCCTCGACGGGCACCGTGTTCCGGGCGCTGTTCGGGCTGCCCCTGCTCGGACTGGTGGCGTGGGCCGAGCACCGGCGCTACGGGACGCTGCCAGCACGCGCGATCCGCCTGGCGGCCATCGCCGGCATCTTCTTCGCCGGCGACCTGATGTTCTGGCACCACGCCATCGAGGCGGTCGGAGCGGGTCTCGCGACCGTGCTCGGCAACCTCCAGGTGCTCATCGTCGGGATCGTCGCTTGGCTGTTCTTCGGGGAGCGGCCGTCACGCTCCTCGCTCATCGCGGTCCCCATCGTGCTCGTCGGGGTGGTGCTCATCTCGGGCGTCGTCGGCTCGGGCGCCTACGGAGCCGATCCGGGTCTTGGGGTCATCCTCGGCGTAGCCACCGCGCTGTGCTACTCGAGCTACCTGCTCATCATCCGGCTCGGTGGGCGCGACCCGCGTCGGCCGGCCGGGCCCGTCGCCGTGGCCACCGTCGCCACCCTCCTCGTCGCCAGCGGCGCCGGAACCGTCGTCGGCGACCTCGATCCGACGCCGTCGCTTGCCAGCCTCGGATGGCTGGCCCTCCTCGGGGTGACGGCCCAATCGATCGGCTACCTGTGCATCTCGATCTCCCTGCCGCGCCTGCCCGCGGTGGTCACGTCGGTGATCCTGCTGGTCCAGCCGGTCGTGACGGTCGGGCTGGGCGTGGTGCTGCTCGATGAGCACCCATCACTCGCACAACTGGTCGGCGTCGCCCTGGTGGTCGGCGGGATCGCCATCGCCACGGTCCCCCTGGCTCGATTGCGCGACAGCCTGCGGGCGATGCGCGATGCCGGGGCCGGAGCGACGCCGGCGGCCTGACCGAGGCGTGGCGAGGGCCGGGCGCCCTCAGTCCGGTTCGGCCGACCCGGCCAGGCCCGCCTCGGCGACGACGTCGTCGCCCCATTCGTGGCGGTGGCCGGCGGGCGGATCCGGGGGGCCCTCGTACTCGGGCAGTGCCGATGACGGCGTGTCAGCGTCGTGGATGACCCCCGGATCGCCAAGCTCGATGCCGCGCGTCGGGAGGCTGGCCTCGAGGGCGGCGATGACGTCGGGTGGCATCCGGTCGGGGGCGATCGCCCGGAGCGTGGCGAGGTGCCCGGTCGGCAGCAGCACGGGCCAGCCGGACTCGCCGTGCCAGGTCGGTCGAAGCATCGTCCGCTGGTCGACGCCGTGCGCCTCGATCAGCGAGGTGACGGTCTCGGGGCCGACCCAGGTCATCCGGCCGGGCCACAGCAGGACGGCCGTCGTGTCGCGCACGTCGGCCAGCGCAAGCTCGGCACCGCGCACCATCTGGCCGGACGGACCGGTCTCGGCCGGGGCCGGGGAGCCGTACACCGCCTCACTGCCGACCAGCGCGCGGGCCACGTCGCCGTCCGGATCGGGCGCGACCACGACGACCGGGAGCGCGCCACCGGACCACGCGATGTCGACCAGCCGGCGCACCCGCGGCTGGCCGAGCGTGTCGACCAGGGCGCCCTCAGCGGTCGCGGACAGGATCACGGCAGCCACGGTCATGGTGGGACCGATGCTAGCAGGGCAGGCGCTCGCAGGATCCGGCCCGAAGCCGGTCGATGTGCGACACTGCGCCGGCCCATGACCCAGACCACCGCTGCCGGCGCCGCCGTGCCCAACGCGACCGCCACAGCCCGCCGCGACGACCTGCGCAACGTCGCCATCGTCGCCCACGTCGACCACGGCAAGACCACGCTGGTCGACGCCATGCTTCGCCAGACGGGCGCGTTCCGTTCGAACCAGGCCGTCGTCGATCGGGTCATGGACTCGGGCGACCTCGAGCGCGAGAAGGGCATCACCATCCTCGCCAAGCAGACGACGATCGACTACGCCGACATCCGGCTCAACATCGTCGACACGCCGGGTCATGCGGATTTCGGCGGAGAGGTCGAGCGCAGCCTGTTGATGGTCGACAGCGTCCTGCTGCTCGTCGATGCCGCCGAAGGTCCGCTGCCGCAGACCCGCTACGTGCTCCAGAAGGCGATGGCCCGGCGGCTGCCGGTCGTCGTGGCGCTCAACAAGATCGACCGCTCCGACGCGCGCCCGGCCGAAGTCCTTGACGACGTCTACGAGTTGTTCATGGATCTCGGCGCCGACGCCCACCAGATCGACTTCCCGGTCGTCTACACGAACGCCAAGGCAGGCACGGCGACGACGTCGCTCGACGACCCCGGCGACAGCCTCCGGCCGCTGCTCGACCTGCTCGTGGACGTCACCCCGCCACCGACCTACACGCCCGGTCATCCGCTCCAGCTGCTGGTCACCAACCTGTCGGCCAACGACTACGTCGGCCGGATGGCCGTCGGGCGGATCTGGAACGGACAGATCCGGGTCGGCCAGCGGATCAGCGTCGTCCGCGAGGAGGCCGATGACGCGTCCGGCACGGTCGAGCCGGGGCGGACGGTGACCCTCACCGGGACCGTCAGCAGCCTGCAGACGGCCCACGGCATCGACCGGGTCGACATCACCGAGGCCGGCCCCGGCGACATCGTCAGCGTCGCCGGCCTGCCCGAGGTGACCATCGGCGACACGCTGACCGACCCGGCGGATCCCCGGCCGCTGCCCCGGCTCGACGTCGACGCGCCGACACTGCGGATGACCTTCGGGGTCAACACCTCACCGCTCGCCGGGCGCGAGGGCAAGTACGTGACGAGCCGTCAGATCAAGGCCCGACTCGAGAAGGAGGTGCTCGGCAACGTCTCGATCGAGGTTCGGCCGGCCGACAGCTCAGAGGCGTTCGAGGTCCGCGGCCGGGGCGAGCTACAGCTGGCGGTGCTCATCGAGCAGATGCGGCGCGAGGGCTACGAGCTGACCGCGTCGCGTCCCGAGGTCCTGCTGCGGACCGTCGGTGGCGAGACCCACGAGCCCTACGAGCGGGTCACCATCGATATCCCGCCCGACTACATCGGCGAGGTCCAGGCCGCCATGGCCGGCCGCAAAGGCCGGCTCGAGCAGATGAGCACCGATGCCGACGGCCGGGTGCGCATGGAATACGTGCTGCCGGTGCGCGGCCTCATCGGCTACCGCGGCCAGCTGCTGACGGACACGCGCGGCACGGCGCTGCTCCACCAGATCGGCGAAGGCTACGGGCCATGGGCCGGCGAGGTCACCCATCGGACCAACGGCGTCCTCGTCAGCGACCGCGCCGGCACGAGCAACGCCTACGGCCTGTTCAACCTCCAGGAGCGATCCGAGCTGCTGATCGGCGCCGGGGTCGAGGTGTACGAGGGCATGATCGTCGGCGAGAACGCCCGGTCGGGCGACATGGACGTCAATCCCACCAAGGAGAAGAAGCTCACCAACATCCGGACGCACTCGCACGATGAGGCGCTGCGCCTGACCCCGCCACGTCCGCTCACCCTCGAGACCGCCCTCGAGTTCATCGCCGGCGACGAGCTCGTCGAGGTCACCCCGCAGTCGATCCGACTGCGCAAGCGCGCGTTGTCGCAACACGAGCGCCGTCGCGAAGCGGGCAAGGCCGACGATCTTCGGCGCGCGTCCGAGCGCGACGGAACCGCCACCGACTGACGAGCCCGGCACGGGAACGTCGTTGCCGGGCGCACGACCGGCCATGTACCGTGCGCCGGTGATCGACCAGCGCAGCGCGCTCTCGCGACCGACCGTGCTTCGCGGGGTCGCCCTGGGTGCCCTGCTCGCGTTGGCCGGCACGCTCCTCGCGCCGGCGGGCGTCGAGGCCGCATCCGATCGCCTGCCGGATCTGCGCTCCGCGCGCATCGGCGACCTGCGCATCGTCCGCTCGGACGGCCGGACGTACTTGCGCTTCACCAGCGAATTCCGCAACTACGGCGCGGGACCATTCGAGATCCGCGGCTCCCGCCCCAGTCGGACCGCGGCGTTCGACATCGATCAGGTCATCTACCGCAGTGACGGCCACACCCGGCGGGTGGACTCGCCCGCGACCGTCGCCTATGCCGGCGACGGACACGACCATTACCACGTCCGGCGGATGATGTCGTACCACCTGTGGTCGACCAGCGGCACCCTGCGCGATCGCAAGATCGGCTTCTGCTTCTTCGACACGAACCCGCGGTACCTGTCGCTGCCCCGGGCGCCGTCGCGGCGGCACTATGTCCAGTCGACGTGCGGGACGCGTACCTCGCTGTCGATCCGCAGCGGCCTGTCGGTCGGCTGGGGCGACCGCTATCCGTGGAACTTCGCCTACCAGTGGATCGACATCACCGGCTTGCCCGCCGGGACCTACACGCTCCGCTCGGCGGTCGATCTGTTCGGTCAGTTCGTCGAGTCGTCCGACGCCAACAACTGCGCCTACGCCCGGATCTCGATCAGGGGCACGACCGTGCGGGTGCTCGGATCGGGTGATCGCTGCCTGAACGACTACGCCGAGACGCCCTACGCGGCCGACGTGACCTGGGCCCTCGACCAGCGCCTGCAGGCGGGCTGTGACCCGCTCCTGTTCTGCACCTACAACCCGATGCTGCGCGACGAGATGGCCGTCTTCCTGACTCGCCTGCTCGCCTTGCCGGCGACCAGCGTGGACGCCTACGACGACGACGATGGCGCCCGCTATGAGGCGTCCATCAACCGGGTGGCGGCCGCCGGGCTGATCGACCGCTGCGGCGTCCGGCGGTTCTGCCCGGCGCGCACGCTGACGCGGGCCGAGTTGGCGGTGGCGCTGGCGCGCGCGCTCGACCTGCCGCCGAGCGAGACCGACCATTTCACCGACGATGACGGCACGTCGGCGGAGGCCGCCATCGATTCGGTCGCCGACGCCGGCCTGATGTCCGGCTGTGCGGCCGAGCGGTTCTGCCCGACCGTCACGCTGCGCCGCGGCGCAACGGTCCGGATCCTTCGGCGCGCGTTCGAGGCGCCCGGCTGATCGTCGGGGTGACTGCGCCGCATCCCCTGGTGTAGGGTCACCGCCATGCGTATCACGACGCGGCCGTTCCGGCCGACCCTCGCTCTGGTCCCCGTCGTCCTCGCCACGCTGGCCATGCTGCTGGCACCGCTGGCGGCCTCGGCCGCCAGCTTCTCGATCTCGCTCGGGACCCGGGCGAGCGGGTTCGTGTCGCCGACCCAGGTGACGAACGCGGGGGACGGCACGAATCGCCTGTTCATCGTCGAACAGCGCGGCACCGTCCGGGTCGTCCAGGGCGGGGCCGTCCTGCCGGGCTATTTCCTCGACATCCGCTCGCTGGTCGGTGACGGCGGGGAACGCGGCCTGCTGAGTATCGCGTTCCACCCCGATTTCGAGACGAACCGGACGCTGTACGCCTACTACACGACCAACGGTGGTGACATCCTCATCGCCCGCTTCCAGACCAACGCCGGCGGGACGAAGGTCGTCAACGACACGCGGCGCAACCTCCTGCTCATCGAGCACAGCCGCTACAGCAATCACAACGGCGGCTCGATGGTGTTCGGACCCGATGGCTACCTGTACATCGGGACCGGCGACGGTGGCGGCGCGGGCGACCCGCTCAACAACGCCCTCAACAAGAACCGGCTGCTCGGCAAGATCCTGCGGATCGACGTCGACCGGACCGGGGACGGCCCGTGGGCCCGCTACAAGGCCCCGAATACCAACCCGTTCTTCGGCTCGAAGCCGGGAGCCGGCGAGATCTGGGCATATGGCCTGCGCAACCCATGGCGCATCTCGTTCGATCGCGCGACCGGCAGCCTGTTCATCGCCGATGTCGGCCAGGGTCGCTACGAGGAGATCGACCGCGAGCCGCCGGGATTCGCCGGCGGTCGCAACTATGGCTGGGACGCGATGGAAGGTCGGGTCTGCTACACGGCCTCGAAGTGCCCGCTCGCCGGTGACACGCTGCCGGTCCTGGCCTACTCGCACGCCAGCGGCAACTGCTCCGTGACCGGCGGTCACGTCTACCGCGGTACGGCCTATCCGGTGCTCGTCGGCCAGTACGTGTTCGCCGACTTCTGCAGCGGCCGGATCTGGACGATGGCGGCGACCGGTTCGGTCCGCGTCCAGCGGGCCGACACGTCGCTGCGGATCACGTCCTTCGGCGAGAGTGAAGCGGGCGAGCTCTATCTCGTGGCGCTCGACGGGCGATTGCTCCAGGTCAAGGCCGGCTGACCGGCCGCCGCCCGATCGGCGTCAGGCGGCATCGGCGGCATCCGGACGTACAATCGCGCCCGGATGCCGATCTACCTCGACCACGCGGCGACGACCCCGCTCCGCCGCGAGGTCCTCGACGCCATGCTGCCGTACCTGACGGACACCTTCGGGAATCCGTCCTCGCCGCACGCCTACGGTCGGGCCGCGCGGGCGGCGCTCGACGAGGCGCGCGAACGGCTGGCGGCCAGTCTGCACGCCGATCCGCGCGAGATCGTCCTCACCAGCGGCGGCACCGAATCGAACAACCTCGCGCTCAAGGGCGCAGCCTGGGCTTCGAAGGCGCGCGGACACCGGATCGTCACCTCGTCGGTCGAGCATCATGCGGTCGGGCACGCGCTGCGCTACCTCGAGAAGTTCGGCTTCGAGATCGTCGAGCTGCCGGTCGATCGCTACGGCCGGGTCGACCCCGACCAGCTCGAGGCGGCCCTGACCGACCGGACGATCCTCGTGTCGATCATGCTCGCCAACAACGAGGTGGGCACGATCCAGCCGATCGGCGAGGTCATCGGCCGGGTGCGGGCGCGCAGCGGCATCCTCGTCCACGTCGACGCGGTCCAGGCCGCGCCGTACCTCGATCTCGATGTCGACGCGCTCGGCGCGGACCTGGTGTCGATCGCCGCCCACAAGTTCGAGGGGCCCAAGGGTGCCGGTGCGCTGTATGTGCGCCGCGGGACCCACATCCTCGCGCAGCAGCACGGCGGGACCCAGGAGCGGCATCGCCGGGCCGGCACCGAGGATGTCGCCGCCGCCGTCGGGATGGCCACTGCCTACGAGCTGTCGACTTCGGAGCGGGCGGTCGTCAGCGCGCGTCTGCGGACCCTGCGCGACCGGCTGGCCGATGCCATCCTGGCCGTGGACGGCGTCGAACTCACCGGCCATCCGACCGAGCGGCTGGCGGGGTTGCTGTCGATCATCGCGCGCGGCACCGACGGCAGCGCCGTGACCGTCGCGCTGGACCTTGAGGGCATCGCCGTGTCGACGGGTTCGGCCTGCACCACCGGCTCGAGCGAACCGTCACACGTGCTGGCCGCGATGGGCTACCCGGACGACGAGGCCCGCGGCGCGCTGCGGCTGTCGCTCGGTCGGACGACGACTGAGGCCGACATCGATACGGCGATCGAGGTCGTGCCGCGGGTCCTCGCCTCGATGCGTGACGGGGCAGCGTCGATCGCGGCCGATCCTCTCGGGGAGGGGGTCGGCGTATGAGCCGGATCCTGGTGGCGATGTCGGGCGGGGTCGATTCGTCCGTCGCGGCCGCGTTGCTCCACGAGCAAGGCCACGAGGTCGTCGGCGTGTGGATGCGGCTGCACGACGTGGCCGACACGTATTCCGAGTTCAAGAAGAGCTGCTGCTCGCTGGACGCGGCCGACGACGCGCGGCGAGTGGCCGCCCAGCTCGGCATCCCGTTCTATGTGATGAACCTCGAACGTGAGTTCGATGCGGGAGTGCTCCAGCCGTTCCTCGATGCGTACCTCGATGGGCGGACGCCGAGCCCCTGCGTGGACTGCAATACCTACGTGAAGTTCGGGGCGCTGCTCGGTCGGGCGCGCCATCTTTACGACTGCGATGCGGTGGCGACCGGCCACTATGCCCGGCGGGTCGTCGGCGACGATGGCCGGGCGCGGCTGCATCGGGCGCGCGACGAGGACAAGGACCAGACCTACTTCCTGTACGGCCTCCGCGCCGACCAGCTCGAGCATGCGCGCTTCCCGCTCGGCGAGCTGACCAAGCCCGAGGTGCGGGCCGTCGCCCGCTCGCTCGACCTGGCGACGGCCGACAAGCCCGAGAGCCAGGAGATCTGCTTCGTGCCCGGCGGCGACTACCGCGACGCCCTGCGGGAGCGGGCCGGCTGGGTACCCGAGGCGGGACCGCTGCTCGATGTCGATGGGTCGCAAGTGGGGGAGCATCGCGGCTCCCCGGGCTATACCGTCGGGCAGCGCCAGGGGCTCGGTGTGGCCCTCGGCGAGCCGCGCTACGTGTCGCGCATCGATCCGCAGTCGAACACCATCCAGCTCGGGCGGCGCGAGGATCTCGAGACGCGCGAGTTCGTCATCGAGCGGGCGTCGTTCATCGACCCGGTCGTGCCGGCGTCCCCGTTCCGTGCCGCCGTGCGGATCCGCCATCGGGCGGCGCTGATCGCGGCCACCGTCCGGCCGATCGGCGAGCGGCGCTGGGGGGTCGAGACGGATGTGCCTGTGTGGGCCGCGGCCCCCGGCCAGGCGGCAGTGCTGTACGACGGCGACGAGGTCCTTGGCGGCGGTCGAATCGAGGTCCCGGTCGCCGGCGGCCTGCGCGGGCCCGACGCGACCCGGCCGGTGCTCATCGAAGCATGAGCCTCGAGCCGTCGCTCGTCCTGTCGATCCTCGTCGGCACCTTCCACGCCGCCGCGTCCGTGCTGATCCGCGGATCCGCCGGTGGTCGGCTGCCAGTCCTCGCCGTCGGGGCGATCCTCGGCGCGTGGGCCGGCGACGCGATCTTCGACCGCCTCGGGCTCGGGTTCCTGACGATCGGCGACTATCACCTGCTCGGCGCGAGCATCCTGGCATGGGTCGCCATCGGCATCGTGTCGGCAATCGCCGTGCTCGGCCCAGGTCGCACGGGGGCGGCATGAGCGAACTCGACCGGAGCACGACCAAGTTCCTGCGCGGCCTGACGCTCGGGGCGTTGCTCGGGGCCATCGTCGCGGGATCGCGCATCTGGGCCCGATTGGGCCGCCGACACTAGTCCGCCACGGTATCCGAGCCCCGGCCGGGCGCCACCGTGCGGCGGCCGGCGAGTGGCGCGCCCTCGGCGAGCGGGGGAGCGGGGGGCGACCCGCGAGCGGCCGGCGAGCGACCGACGTCCATTCGGCCAGGAAACGTTGCGTACCGGCGAGGAGCCGGCAATACGCCGATCACGCAGACCGTACCGCACGTCTGCTCCGAGCCCCGGCCCGATCGGGCCCGGTCGACCCGCGTACCGTCCTCGGAGATGCGCGGTATGGCAGGTCACGAGTCCGTGACGCCGGTCCGACTCAACGTGCAGGGGTGCCCGCTCGACATAAGGTCGCCCTGATTGGCGTTATGCCGCTCGCGCGCTCCTCCGCTCGGGCCCGCCGCTCGCACCGTGCCGCTCGCACCGTGCCGCTCGCGCGCCCCGCCGCTGGCGCCACGTCCTGCGGCTCAGCGGCTCGACGGCATGCTCGACGGGGAAGCGGTCTCGGATCCCTCCACGAGCTCGAATTCGGTCCAGGCGCAGGTCGGGCAGGTCCAGGACTCGAACGCCCCCTGATCGGCGGCCTCGGCAGCGGACGACCACGAGTCGCGGTCGTCGACGCGGCCACACTTGTCGCACTTCCTCACGAGGGCCATGACGGCCTCCTCTTCGGCGGTTTCCGACACGTCCACCCTGCGCGCGCCGCGTGCGTGAACGCATCAACGGTCCGCAGAGGCGACATGCCGTCCAGCTGACAGAGGCGGCCAGTCCCGGTTCGGTACCATTGCGGCCGATGCCGACCCCCACCGTCACGCCCGATCCCCGGATCATCTCGCTGCCCGCTGCCGACATCCGCCGGCGCTTCATCGAGTTCTTCGAGGAGCGCGGCCACACCGTGGTCCCGAGCGCCAGCCTCGTGCCAGCCGGCGACCAGACGCTGTTGTTCACCAACAGCGGCATGGTCCAGTTCAAGGACGTGCTCACCGGCGCCGAGCAGCGCAGCTACACCCGCGCCGTCGATTACCAGCGCTGTCTGCGCGTCGCCGGCAAACACAACGACTTCGAGGAGGTCGGCCGGACGCCGCGCCACCACACGCTGTTCGAGATGCTCGGCAACTGGAGCTTCGGCGACTACTTCAAGCGGGAGGCGATCCACTGGGCGTGGGATTTCCTGACCCGAGACCTCGGGATCCCGGGTGACCGTCTGGCGGCGACGACCTACACGACCGACGACTTCGCCTTCGAAGTCTGGCGCGACGAGATCGGGCTGCCGCCCGATCGCCTCGTGCGCTGGGGTGACTTCCCCAACGGCGACGAGAAGAACTGGTGGCGGATGGCCGACATCGGCCCGTGCGGACCGTGCAGCGAGATCCACTTCGATCGGGGTGCCCACCTCAGCGAGGGACCCGACTGCATTCCCGACCACAGCGAGACGTGCCCGCGCTGGCTCGAGATCTGGAACCTCGTGTTCATGGAGTTCGAGCTCCATCCGGACCGCAGCCTGACGCCGCTACCCGCGCCCGGCGTCGACACCGGGATGGGCCTCGAGCGGCTCGCCAGCGTCCTCCAGCAAGTCCCGACCAACTACGACACCGACCTGTTCACGCCCATCCATGCCCGGATGCGGGAGCTGCTCGGACACGACCCCGACGCGTTCGAGCAGGAGCGCTTCAGCTATCAGGTCATCGCCGACCACTCGCGCGCCGTCACGTTCCTCATCGGCGACGACGTCCTTCCCGGAAACGAGGGGAGGGGCTATGTCCTGCGTCGCATCCTGCGTCGAGCGGTCCGGCACGGGCGCCTGCTCGGTCGGCGTGAACCGTTCATGGCCGAGACGGCCGCGGTGGTGATCGAGGTCATGGCCGACGCCTATCCGCATCTGGCGGACAAGCGCGAGCTCATCCTGGCGACGATCGCCCGCGAGGAGGCGCAGTTCGCGCGGACGCTCGATGCGGGCACGGTCCAGCTCGAGGAGGCCCTCATCGGGCTGACCGATCAGGAGCGCGCCATCGGTCGTCGGCCGGAGGACCTGCCGGCCGATGCGCCGATGCTCGCCGGCGACATCGCCTTCCGATTGCACGATACGTTCGGCTTCCCGGTCGACCTGACCGCCGAGCTGGCGGCCGAGTACGGCGTCGCGATCGACCGGGCCGGTTTCGATTCCGCGCTGGCCGAACAGCGCGAGCGAAGCCGCTCGGGCAAGAAGGCCGCGCTCGCCCGGCATGCCGAGCTGACCTCGTTGTACAGCGCGATCCAGGGCCGAGCCGGGGACAGCGAGTTCGTCGGCTACGAGACCACGACCGCCGAGGGCCGGGTCCTGGCGATCGTCCGCGACGGCATGGAGTTCGACGAGCTGACCGGCCATGGCGAGGCCGAGGTCGTGCTCGATCGCACGCCGTTCTACGCCGAGAGCGGCGGCCAGGTCGGTGACCAGGGGGTGCTCCGTGAACCCGGCGGCGGCAGCGAGCTGTTCACCGTCGAGGACACCCAGCGACCGGTCGGCGGCCTCGTCGTCCAGCGCGGCGTGCTGCACGGCCGCTTGCGGGTGGGCGAGATGGTCGAGGCCATCGTCGATCCGGACCGGCGCGCCCACACCATGCGCAATCACACCGGCACCCACCTGCTCCACCGGGCCCTGCGCAACGTGGTCGGCGATCGGGCGCGCCAGGCCGGTTCGCTCGTGACGCCCGACCACCTGCGCTTCGACTTCCCGTTCGAGCGGGCACTGACCGACGACGAGAAACGGGCGATCGAGGATGAGGTCCGCGGCATCGTCCGCGACGACCGGCCCGTGACGATCGCCCACCTGCCGATGGCCGACGCGATCGATGCGGGCGCCGACGCCTTCTTCGACGAGAAGTACGGTGAGACGGTCCGCACCATCCGGGTGGCGGACTACAGCTTCGAGCTGTGTGGCGGCACGCATTGCCGCGCGACCGGCCAGATCGGCGGCTTCGCGATCACCGGCGAACGGAGCATCGGGTCGGGGATGCGGCGGATCGAGGCGGTCACCGGCATGGCCGCCGACCGGCTTGCCCGCGACCGGATGGAGACCCTCCAGCGGGTGGCCGACGCGGTCGGGGCGCAGTCCGTCGAGGCGATCGAGGATCGCATCACCGCCCTCCAGGACGAGCTGCGCGAGGCGAAGCGGCGGCTCAAGGCCGGGGCGGGCGTCGGACTGCCCGGGCCCGCGGCTCTCGTGGCGCGCGCCGAGGAGCTGGCGCCCGGGGTACGCGTCGTGATCGCCAGCCTGCCGTTCGAATCGATGGATGCGCTCAAGGCGGCATCCAAAGCCGTCCAGGCGTCCCTCGGCTCGGGCGTCGTCGCGCTGCTGCTCGACGCGGACGCCCCCCAGCTGTTCGTCACGGTGACGGACGACCTCGTCGAGCGCGGGCTCTCGGCGGGCGAGCTGGTCAAGGCGGCCGCAGCCCCGCTCGGGGCCAAGGGTGGCGGCCGACCGGCGATGGCGCAGGGGATGGGCACGCGCCGCGACGGTCTGGCGGATGCCGAGACCGCCATCCGTCGTGCGATCGTCGAGCGCATCGGCGCGGAGGGCTGAGTGGCCTTCTGGCGCCGCATCTGGCAGCGCGACGGCGGCGACAGCCTGGCCGCCTGCACGGCGCTGGACGTCGGGACCGAGTTCGCCAAGGCCCTCGTGTTCGAGATCGACGACGCCGGTCTGGGCACGGTGCGCGGCGTCGGGCGCAAGCGGCAGGGCCTGTCGCACATGCAATCGGGCACGGTCGCCGACATCGCCGCGGTGGTCGACAACTGCGCCGTCGCGCTGCAGGAAGCCGAGGAGATGGCCGGCTTCCGCCCGAGCCAGGTCGTGATCGGCATCGCCGGCGAACTGGTCAAGGGCTTCACGACGACCCATAGCCAGGAACGTAAGCGGCCGGACCAGCCGATCAGCGAGGGCGAGCTGCAGAAGCTCATCGATGGTGTCCAGCGCGAGGCGCTGGCCGAGGCGGAGCGGGCGATCACCTGGGAGACCGGCCTGCCGCACGTCGACGTCCGGCTCGTGCACGCGGCCATCACCAGCGCCTCGATCGACGGCTACGCGCTGACCAACCCCGTCGGCTTCCAGGGACGCCACGTCAAGATCGGGATCTTCAATGCGTTCGCCCCACTCGTCCACCTCGGCGCGCTGCAGAGCGTCGCCTCACAGCTGGACCTGGAGTTGCTCGAGATCGTCGCCGAGCCCTATGCGGTGGCCCGCGTCCTGTCCTCCGACCAGGTCCGCCAATCGGGCGCGCTGTTCGTCGATGTCGGCGGCGGGACGACCGATGTCGCGCTCGTTCGCCAGGGCGGGATCGAGGGCACGCGGATGTTCGCGCTCGGCGGTCGGGCGTTCACGAAGTCGCTCGCCGACCGGCTGGACCTGCCGTTCCCGCGCGCCGAGTCGCTCAAGGTCGACCACGCCCGGGGCCTGTCCGTGCCGAGCGCCGACGACGTCGCCACGATCATCTCCGAGGACGTTCGCGTCTGGGCGGCCGGTGTCGAGCTCGTGATGGAGGAGCTATCGGGCGGTGATCTGCTGCCGGGCCGGATCTACCTGTGCGGCGGCGGCTCCCGCCTGCCGGAGATCCCGGCCGCGCTGCAGGCCGAATCGTTCTGGAAGCAGATGCCGTTCGCTCGACCGCCGGAGGTGGTGGTCATCACGCCGGACCAGATCGAATCGGTCATCGATGCCACGGGCCTGCTCGTCGACCAGCAGGACGTGACCCCGCTCGGCCTGGCCTTCCAGGCGATCGAGCTGCAGACCACCGCGGACCCGCTCGATGTCGCGCTCCGTCGGGTGCTTCGCGCGATGAAGGTCTGATCGATGGCATCCCGGGTGCTCTATCTCGATGTCGATGACGAGATCACCTCCGCCGCGAATCGGATCCGCACGACCGAGGGCAGCCGCGTGGCGGTGGTGCTGCCCTACGGCTCGCGGGTGGCGACGTCGCGGATCAACTTCCGGCTGCTGGCGCGGGACGCGCAGACCAACGGCAAGCGGCTGTCGGTGGTGGCCGGCGACGCGGCGACGCGGGCGCTCGCGGCCTCGGCCGGCCTGCCGGTGTTCGCCACCGTCGGGGAGTACGAATCGTCGCTGGAGGATGGCGCAGCCGCACGCGGACAGGGGGACGCCGCGGGCGCCGAGCCGGCCGCTCCCGAGGCGCCGCCGCCCACCAGCACATCGTTGCGGCGACGATCGGCCCGCAAGCCGCGCGAGGAGATGCCGTCGCTCGAGCTGATCCCCGACGACTCGTCGATGTTGGCCACGTCGGCGACGGTGGTCGGTGCGACCGGGATCGCTGGTCCGGGGGGAGCCGACGCCGGGGGGACCACGCGCACCGCGTTGCCGAGCGCGGGTGACGCGGACGAGGCCGCGCCACGCGCCCGCCCCGAACCACGCCATCCGGCGGCCGTTCCCGCGGCCCGCGTCGTCGCCGACACGCCGACCGACGAGGAACGCCGCTTCGCCTCGGTCGGGCCGTGGCTCGCCGGACAGCGGGTCCGTCCGAGCGCGGTCCGCCTGCCATTGGTCATCGGGGCCGCCGTGGTCGCCCTGGCCCTGCTGGTCGGCGGTGTGGCGGCGTACTTCCTCCTGCCCACGGCCACGGCGGTCATCGCGCCGCGCGAGACGATCGTCGGGCCGGTATCGCTGCGCATCACGGCTAGCCCGTCGGCGACCGCGCCGGACCCCGTCCAGAAGGTCGTCCCGGCCCAATCGGTGTCGGTCGACGTCCAGGCGAGCGAGCACTTCCCGGCCACCGGCAAGCGTGTCGAAGAGACCGAGGCGACGGGCACGGTCCGCTTCCGAAACAAGGACTTCACGCGGTCGAACTCGATCCCCAAGGGCAGCGTCGTGAGCACCCAATCGGGGATCCGCTTCCGCACGCAGGCCGCCGTGACCGTGCCACGCGCCGAGCTGGTCGGGCTCCAGATCTTCCCGGCCTCGGCGAACGTCAAGGTCACGGCTGTGGACGCCGGGCCCGATGGCAACGTCGAACCGAACACGATCCTTGTCATCCCGCGCGGCGAGGACCCACTCACGCTCGACGTCACCAACCCGGACGCGACGGCCGGCGGCGCGCGCGAAGAGTTCCCGCGCGTCACCGAGGAGGACGTGACGGCTGCCACGACGGCCCTGACGACCCAGCTGCAGGCGTCGTTCCAGGATCGCCTCGACGATCCGGACGTTGCGGGCGGTGGGGCGACCGTGTTCCCCGCCACCGCGGCGCTCGGGGCGGCGACCTTTGACGTGGAACCGGCGACCCTCATCGGCAAGGAGGTGGACGGTTTCGACCTGACGGGCTCGGCGACGGGCACGGTGCTGGCGGTCGACGAGGCGCCCGTTCGCACCGTTGCCGAGGCCAACATCGACGCGAGCGTGAAATCGGGCTACACCCTCGTCGACGGATCCGGCCAGGTCGACGCGTCCCCGGCGCTCGTCGAGGACGGCATCATCACCTTCCCCGTGGTGGTCACCGCGCGGCAGGTGCTGGTGGTCGATCCCGCCGCGATCAAGGCCGAGATCCTCGGTAAGTCGCTGCCGGATGCCCAGACCATCCTGTCCCGCTACGGGACCGTGGAGCTGTCGGTCTGGCCGGACTGGGTCGGCACGATCCCGACGCTCGACGCGCGGGTCGACGTCCGGACGACCACGCCACTCCCGATCGAGGCACCGTCAGGGTCGCCGTCCGCGCTGCGCGAGGCACGCCCATGAGCGAGACCACGCGCATGAGCGGCACCACGCGCACGCTCGGGCTCGATGTCGGCGAGCGGCGCATCGGGGTCGCCATCGCCGAGGAGGCCGGCGGGGCTCGGCCGCTCACCACGTTGCGTCGCGATCGGGACGCGGCGGTCGACGCCGCCGCCCTCCTGGCCCTCATCGCCACCCATGCGATCGACTCGCTGGTCGTCGGCCTGCCGCTCGAGGCGGCCGGCCAGGAGGGCGCCCAGGCGGCTCGCACCCGCGCCTGGGTCGAGGACATCCGGGCGCGCATCGGCGACCATATGAGGATCACCTTCCAGGATGAGCGGCTCAGCAGCCATCTCGCCGAGCAGCGACTCGGCCCGATGCCGCGAGGCCGATCCGGCGGCCCCCCGTCACGGCACCAGCGCGATGCCTATCGCGCGCGCGTCGATCGCGAGGCGGCGGCGATCATCCTGCAGGATGCGATCGATGGACGCGCTGCGGCCGGGACCGCCCAGTTCCCGAAGAGCACGACCACGGAGAGCCGACGATGACCATCCGCTCCGGCGGACGCCCACGCGACCAGCGCCAGCCCCACGCCCGCAAGTTCGAGGCGGACGCCTATGCGACCGACTACGTCCCTCTCGGGTATGAGCCGTCGCGCCGCTACGGCGACGGCAACGGCGGGGGCGGCCCGCGACGCCGGCGGCGGGGCGGTGGCGTCGGCGGGGTCATCAAGTTCCTGCTGTTCGCGTTGCTCCTCGGGGCGCTCGTGCTGCTGGTCGCGCTGACTGCCCTGCGGCCGCTCGTCTATTCCGCGGTCCTCGGCTGGGCGTCGGACAACCCGGCCGCGTTGAACTTGCCGTTCGTCGCCGACATCGTCCGCGAGGATCTCGGTGAGTCGCTGACCAAGCCCGTATCGACCGACCCCGAACAGGTCGAGTTCGTCGTCGAGGCCGGCGACACCGCGTCGACCATCGCCCAACGTCTCGGCAGCGAAGGCCTGCTGCTCGACCCGCGCGCCTTCGTGTTCATCGCCAGCAGCCAGCGGCTGACCGGGGACCTCCAGACGGGCCGGTTCGTGCTGCGCAAGAACATGACGCCCGATCAGCTCGTGTCGGCGTTGCTCGCACCGCCGCCCAACCCGTATGTCGAGATCGCGCTGCGGACCGGGCTCCGCCTGGAGCAGATCACGGCCAAGCTGCAGACGCTGCCCCTGCAGATGGACGTCCGCGAGTTCTACGAGCTGGCCAGCGACCCGCCCGCCTCGCTCATCGCCGATTACCCGTGGCTCGAGCGGATCCGCAAGGACGCTCCCGAGGGCGCCTCGCTGGAGGGCTTCCTGTGGCCCGGCACCTACAACGTGCTGCCCGACACGACCCCCGACGAGCTCGTGCGCAAGATGCTCGACGCGTTCGTGGCCAACGTCGGGAATGCCCGGCTCACGGTCCCCGCCGCCCGCGGCATGACGTTCTACCAGGTGCTCACGCTCGCCTCGATCGTCGAGCGCGAGGCGGTGCTCGATGCCGAACGGCCACTCATCGCCGGTGTCTACCAGAACCGCGTTGACGGCATCCCCGGCATCCGCAACAAGATCCTCAACGCCGACCCGACGGTCATCTATGCGGTCGATACGGTCGCGCTCGACGCGCGCGAGTTCGACACCTGGCAGGACTACCGGTTCTGGACCGTGCCCGACACGGCGATGCGCGACGTCGTCCTGCCCGAGGCGCTGGCCGGCTTCCAGACCTACACCCACGCTGGCCTGATCCCGTGGCCCATCGCCACCCCGACGCTCGCGTCGATCGACGCCGCGCTCGCACCGAACACCAAGGACAAATACATCTACTTCCTCGCCATCCCCGAGGGCAACGGCGCGCACGTCTTCGCCAAGACCGACAAGGAACACCGGGCGAACCTCAAGAAGTACGGATACGCCGGGTGACGCTGGCCGGTCCCGACTGGCCGAGTCCAGCCGATTTCGCCGCCCCGCCCGCAACCGCTGTCCGGGACGGCTGGCTCGAGGCCGATCGGGCGGCCCGGCCGGCGCGCCTGGCACGGCTGCGGGCCCGGTTCGCGGACGCTGGCATCGATGCCTATTTCGGGGTTCGCCGCGAGCACATGCGCTACCTGACGGGCTTCACCCTCGACGAGGGCGAGGAGACCTCCGCGGGCACGTCGGGGCAGTTCTTCGTCAGCGGCGACGAGGTCGTCGTGCTGGCCGATTCGCGCTACACGATCCAGGTCCGGCGGCAGGCGCCCGACGCCCGCCTCGCCGAGGTCTACGGCAACCTGACGACACGCTGGCCGGACCTCGTTCGCTCTGTCGGCGCGCGACGGATCGGGCTCGAAGCGGGCTTCGTGCCGCACGCGACATGGCAGCGCCTGGCCGCTGCCGCCCCGGAGGTCGAGCTGGTGCCCATCGAGGGCTGGATCGAGGCTGACCGAGCGACCAAGGAACCGAGCGAGCTGGAGCGCGTCGCCGCCGCCTGCGCCGTCGCCGACCGTGCCCTGGCGACGCTCCTGCCCGAGATCCGGCCGGGCGTCACCGAACGCGACCTGGCGCTCCGGCTCGAGTGGCTGATGCGCACGGAGGGCGCCGAGGCCCTGGCCTTCGATGTGGCCTGCCTGTCCGGGCCTGAAGCGGCGCTGCCGCACGGATCGCCGGGCGACCGGCCGGTCCTCGACGATACGGTGCTGCTGTTCGATTTCGGCGCGCAGGTGAACGGCTACCGGAGCGACATGACCCGCACCCTGTTCGTCGGCGATCCCACCGAGCGCGACGTGGCCATCTACGAGCTGGTGGCCCGGGCCCAGGCCGCGGCCATCTCCGTCGTCGAAGCGGCGATCGCGTCCGGCGACGGACTGCCGAGCGGAAGGCTGGTCCATGCGACGGCGCGCGATGTCATCGTCGCTGCCGGCCACGGCGACCATTTCGGGCACGGGACGGGGCACGGCATCGGGCTGGCGACGCACGAGGCACCGTCCCTGGGTGCGGCCGCCACGGACACGCCACTGCCGAGCCCGACCGTGTTCTCGGTCGAGCCGGGTGTCTACCTCGAGGGCGAGGTCGGTGTCAGGATCGAGGATCTGATCGCCATCGACGCCGTCGCCGGCCGGGTCGAGCGCCTGACCAGGTTTCCCCGCGAGATCGTGGTCGTCGGTCGCTGACGAGCCAGGTCCCCGAGCTGGCAGCCTCGGCAGCATGCGACGGTCAGGCCGATGGGGCGGCGACCACCTGCAGCGTCTCGGCGAGCGGGTCGACGAGGGACGGGACGTCGGCGGCGGTGAAGGCCAGGGGCGGCCGGATCTTCAGGACGTTGCCGAGCGGCCCCGTCGTCCCGATCAGCACGCCCCGGTCCCGGAGGCCCTCCTTGATGGCCTCGGCCAGGGCCGCGTCGGGGGCCATCGTCGTCGGATCCCGCACGATATCGACCCCGACGGCCAGCCCGGCCCCGCGCACCTCGGCCATCGACGGATAGCGTTCGGCGAGACCCGAAAGCGCCAGGCGCAGGGCCGCCGACGCCTCGATCACCCGGTCCAGGATGCACTCGTCCTCGAGCACGTCGAGCACGGCCATCGCCGCGGCCACGGACACCTGGTTGCCGCCGAACGTACTGAAGAACACCGTCTCGTCGCCGAACCGTTCCGCGATGTCGCGTCGGGTGATGACCGCACCGACCGGATGGCCGTTGCCCATCGGCTTGCCGAGCGTGACCAGGTCCGGCACGATCCCGAACCGTTCGAACGACCACATCGCGGTGCCGGTCCGGCCATGGCCGCCCTGGACCTCATCGGCGATCCACAGGCCGCCCGCGGCATGGGTCAGCCGGACCAGCTCGCGCACGTACGCCGCCGGCGGATCGGGATAGCCGTCGCTGGTCAGCACGCCGTCCAGGATGGTCGCGGCAGGACGACGCCCCCGGTCGGCCAGCCGGCCGACCGCGGCCGAGAACCCGTCCGTGCCCGCGTCCATGCCGCGCAACGGGTCCGGCGGAACCCAGGTCTCGACATGGTCCGGGCGGCGACGGCCACGCCACGACTCGGGCGACAGCGCCGCGCTCGCTTCGGTGATGCCGTGGTAGGCGTAGCCGGTGCACAGCGCGCCGTCGTTGCCGGTGAACGTGGTCGCCAGCCGCCAGGCGAGGTCGTTCGCCTCGGACCCGGAATTGACGAACAGCACCGTGTCGAGCCCGTCGGGCATCGTCGCGGCGAGCCGCTCCGCGAGCTCGATGGCCGCCCCATGGAGGTAGCGCATGTTCGTGTTGAGCCGGCGCGCCTGTCGGGCGATCGCCTCGGTCACGCGCGGGTGACCGTGACCGACGCACGGCACGTTGTTGTAGGCGTCGAGGAAGCGTCGCCCCTCGACGTCGGTCAGCCAGACGCCGCTGGCGCTCGCCACGTGGATGGGCTGCCGGTAACTGAGCGGCTCGATGGCCGACCCGAGCGCCGCGCGGCGGCGGGCCACGAGCTCGGCGGCTCGACCAGGCTCCGCGTCCGCCCCGAACCGGCGTGCCGCCTCGGCCCAGCCCACGCCGATGAGCGTTTCGAGTGTGGCCGCCACCGACGCGTTGTAGCGCTCGGCGAAGGTGCGCTCTTCCAGCCCGAGCTCCGAGCGCCACGACGAGATCGCGATGGTCACCGCGGCCCGCGCGGCGAGCAGCTCGCCCATCAGCCGCAGCTCGAGCGGCTCGAGCGGGACGACGCGCTGGTAGCCGTCGAGCACGAGTCGCCCCAGGCGAAACACCTCGTCCGGCCCCCGGTCGACGACGAGCGAATCGAGCACCGACGCGAGATCGGTGACCAGCGCCGAGTAGCTCATGTCCCCGAAGTCGACGATGCCGCTGATCCGGCCCGCGTCGTCGGTCAGGGCGTTGTCGACGGTCAGGTCGCTGTGCACCACCTGGGCCCGCAACGAGGTCCAGACCGGCGTGACGACGGCCTCGAACCGATCGAGCGCCTGCTCGACGAGCGCGCGCTGGCGCGGGTCGCGGATGCTGCCGAGGAGGGCGCGGGTACGGGCCGTGTGCTGGACGTCCCACAGCATCGTCCGGCGCGATCGCGGGTGGAAGAAGCCGCGCAGCGCCAGGCCGAGCCGGGCCGTCGTGGCGCCCCACGCGCCGACGGCCACGTCGGACAGCTCGGTGGGCCGGATGCGCTGGCGGCCCACCAGCACGTCGTACATCCGGACCTGGTGCGACCCGTCGCCCGCGGCGATGGTCGCCCGATAGCGTGCTGGATCGTCATCGGCCGGGTCGGTGATGGGCTCCACGCCGGGAACCGCCCACGGCAGCGCCAGCGGCAGCCCGGGATCGACCTGGGCGGCGTGCCGGACGGCGAGCGCTTCCATATCCAGGATGGCCGGGTCTTCGGCGCTGTTGGAGACCTTCATCACGGCCAGCGGGGTCGCGTCCGGTCCGGTCAGCAGGAACGTCTGGTCGCGCTCGCTGCCGAGGTTCCGAACGCCGCTCGCTCGAAGGTCGAAGGTCGACGCGGCGATGGCCAGCACCTCCGGGTCGTCGAACACCGGCGGCGCGCTGGCGAGCACGGCATCGAAGCCGGTCGGCACGCTCACCGCGAGGCGCCCGATCGAGGCGGGGCGGAGGCGAGGTCCATGGTCGGGCCATGGTACCGGCTAGAATGACCGCCTCACCCCGGACCATCGAGCGGCCCGGTCGACGTGCGCGTCGCGAGCCGACCCCAGGAGCCCACCCCGACATGATCAGCACCGGCGAACTCAAGAAGGGCGTCGCCATCGAACTCGACGGCGAGCTGTGGCAGATCCTCGACTACCACCACATCAAGATGGGTCGCGGCTCCGCCCAGGTCCGCATCACGCTGCGCAACATCAAGCGCGGGCAGACGGTCGAGCGCTCCTTCCAGGCCGGCACGAAGTGGCCCCGCGCATCGATGGAGAAGCGGCCGGTCCAGTTCCTCTATCGCGACGGCGACGACCTCCATTTCATGGATACCGATACGTACGACCAGTTCATGCTCACGACCGAGCAGCTGGGCGACACGGCGCAATACCTCAAGGACGGCATGACGCTCGATCGCACGAGCTACCAGGGCGAGACGATCGGGGTCGAGCTGCCCGTGACCGTCGACCTGCGCGTGACCGACACCGAGCCGGGATTCGCCGGCGACACCCAGTCGGGCGCGCGCAAGCCCGCGACGACCGAGACCGGGCTCGTCGTCACGGTGCCGATCTTCGTCGAGAGCGGCGACGTGATCCGGGTCGACACCCGGACCGGGGAGTACCAGACCCGGGTCTGATGCCGCGTCGCACGGTCGGCAGGGCGATCTCGTGAGCCGCGACGCGGACATCCCCGACTGGGCCCTGCCCGGCTGGGACGCGGTGGACGAGGACGACGAACCGGTCGCATCCCCGAAGTCGTCGGTACAGCCGGCATCCGGATCGGGGTCACCCACCGCGGCGGGCACGTTCGGCGTGCGCATCCTCGGGGTCAGCGAGGTCACCCGGGCGGTCCGGACCGCCATCCGCCAGGACCCGCGCCTCGTCGACCTGTGGGTCGAAGGCGAGATCGGGCGGGTCACCGTGTCGAGCGCCGGTCATGCCTATTTCGCGCTCAAGGACGAGCGCAACCAGCTCCAGTGCGTGTGGTTCCGCGACGACCGCCAGCGATCGGCGTTCACGGCCCAGGCCGGGTTGCGGGTCGTCGTCCACGGCCGGATCGACCTGTACGAGCCGACCGGCGCGATGCAGCTGTACGTCGATTCGATCCAGCCTGCCGGGCTCGGCGACCTCGCGCTCCGGTTCGAGGCGCTCAAGGCCCGGCTCGCGGCCGAGGGTCTGTTCGATACGGCCCGCAAACGGGCCCTGCCATCCCGACCCCGGACGATCGCGGTGATCACCAGCCCCTCGGGAGCGGTGTGGCGCGACATCAGCCACGTCCTGGCGCGTCGCTGGCCGCTCGTCCAGGTCGTCCTCGTGGCGGCCCAGGTGCAGGGGGATGGAGCGCCGGCGAGCCTGGTGACGGCGTTCCGACGCGTCGCCCGCTACGCGGAGGCGCAGCACGCCGCCGGTCGACCCGATGACGCGCCGGCCCTGACGATCCTGGCCCGCGGTGGTGGCTCGCTCGAGGACCTGTGGCCGTTCAACGACGAGCGCGTCGTGCGCGCGGTGGTCGCCCACCCACTGCCGGTCGTGTCCGGGGTCGGCCACGAGGTCGACGTGACCCTGGCCGACTTCGCGGCGGACATCCGGGCGCCGACCCCGTCCGCGGCGGCGGAGATCGTCGTGCCCGACCAGGTCGAGATGGCCGCCGCGCTGCGCCGCGCGGCGGATCGCCTGGCCAGCGCCACGGAGCGTCGTCTGGCCGCGGCCGCGCGCGACCTCGCCGTCGAACGGCGTGCGCTGGAGCGGGTCAGCCCGGCGGCCCGCCTGAGCGCGGCTCGCGAGCAGGTCGGCCTGCTGTTCGATCGGGCCACGCGGGCCGTCGAGGCGCGCCTGGCGCGCGACGCGATGGTCCTGCGGGCACTGGCCGTCGACCTGCCGCGTCAGTCGACGGGCCGGTTGGCCGCCGCCCGGTCAGCCCTCGACGCGATCGCCGCCGCCCTCCCGCGCCACGCCGCCGCCCGGCTCGCCGCGGGGCGTGCCGCCCTCGACACGTCCGCCGCAGCGCTGGCGGTGCTCGGGCCGGCGGCGACCCTCGAGCGAGGGTACGCGATCGTGCGCCGCGCACCGGACGGCGCCATCGTGCGCGATCCGGGGGCCGCGGGGCCCGGCACGAGCCTGCGGATCCGCGTCGCGCGCGGCGAGATCGACGCGACCGTCGACGCCGGCACCGATCGGTGATGGACGCGATCGTCGTGCCGTTGTCGTTGATCGTCGCTGCGGTCGGCGTCGCGGTCATCGGCGTGCGGCTCGGTATGCTGGTGGCCCCACGGCTGGAACGGCTGGCCGATCGCGATGACGAGGATGAGGACGAGGACGCCGGTGACCGAGACGACTGAACCCGCGCCCCCGATCGCCGAGCTGACCTTCGACGACGCGTTGGCCGAGCTGCAGCGGACGATCGCCGAACTCGAGACGGGCGGCTTGCCACTGGAGCGCACGCTCGCGCTGCACGAGCGCGGCGCCGCCCTGTTGGAGCATTGCGAGACGCTGCTGCGCAGCGCGGAGCTGCGGATGCGCCAGCTCGTCAGTCGTCCGACCGGGCTGGACGCGGTCGAGGTCACGACGGATCGCGTGGTCGACGAAACCTAGGCGGCCGTCGCGGGAAAAACTGGCGACTCAGCATGGACAGGTTTACACTGGGTCCACGACCCGCCGGGCCGACTCGTGCGACCCTGTGGCATCACAGTCGGGTCGCGCGACCCGTCCAGCCGACCGATAGCGCCGGTCCCCACCGGCATCCATGGGAGCCGATCCCCACGTGACCATCCTCTCGCAGCTGACCAGCCCGGCCGACCTGCGCGGCCTGACCGAGCCACAGCTGACCCAACTCGCCGCGGACATCCGCGAGACGATCATCCGCACCGTTGCGGAGACCGGCGGCCACCTTGGCTCGTCGCTCGGGGTCGTGGAGCTCACGATCGCGCTCCACCGGCTGCTCGACTCGCCACGCGACAAGATCGTCTGGGACACCGGTCATCAGGCGTACCCGCACAAGCTGCTGACCGGCCGCCTTGGGCGGTTCGGCACGTTGCGCACGCTCGACGGTGTCGGCGGTTTCCCGCGCCGCTCCGAATCGGAGCACGACGTGTTCGACGGCGGCCACGCCGGCACCGGCCTGTCGATCGCCGAGGGCCTGGCCGAGGCACGCGACCTGCGTCTCGGTGCCGAGCGCATCGCGGTGGTCGTCGGCGACGCCGCCCTGATGAGCGGCCTGTCGCTCGAGGCCCTCAACGACATCGGCCAGCGCCAGACGCGGATGCTGATCGTGGTCAACGACAACGAGATGTCGATCAGCCCGACGGTCGGCGCGTTCAGCAAGTACCTGTCCCAGATCAAGCTGTCGACCGCCTGGCGCCAGTCCAAGAGCGCCTACGACCGGGCCGTGCTC
Source organism: Candidatus Limnocylindrales bacterium (assembly GCA_035692005.1). Lineage (GTDB taxonomy): Bacteria > Chloroflexota > Limnocylindria > Limnocylindrales > CSP1-4 > SPCO01. The sequence continues at coordinate 30,602 of DASSII010000129.1, forward strand.
AAGGTCCCGGTCGCGGGGCCGCACATCCTCGAATTGTCGAAGCGCCTGCGGGCGTCCGTCGTCCAGTTCGCCCAGCCGGGTCAGCTGTTCGAGGACCTCGGCATCACCTACATCGGGGTCGTGCCCGGCCACGACCTCCACGCCCTGCTCGAGACCCTCGCCGCGGCGCTCGTCCAGCCCGGCCCGACGATCGTCCACGTCCGGACCCAGAAGGGCCGTGGCTTCCGACCCGCGATCGAGGACCAGGTCGGCTTCCACGGCGCCGCGCTGCCGCCGATGAAGCTGCCGCCGCGCGCCCAGCCGACCGAACCGAACGTCGCGCGACTGCCGGCCGAGTCGATGGCCGACGATGCGGCATCGCCCGCCAGCGGGCCATCGACTGCCAAGAAGCTGCCCAACTACACGGCGGTCTTCGCGGCCGAGCTGATCGAGGCCGGTCGCGACGACCCGCGCATCATCGGCATCACCGCCGGCATGCCGACAGGCACCGGCATGGCCAAGTTCGCCGAGGCCTTCCCGGGCCGCGTGTTCGACGTGGGCATCGCCGAACAGCACGCGGTCACCCTCGCGACGGGTCTGGCGATGGGCGGTCTGCGGCCGGTCGTCGCGCTGTATTCGACGTTCCTGCAGCGCGCGTTCGACCAGACGGTCCACGACGTGTGCCAGAACGACCAGCCGGTCCTCATCGCGGTCGACCGTTCCGGGCTGGTGGGGGAGGACGGCACCAGCCACCAGGGCATGTTCACGCTGCCCGCCCAACGGCAGCTGCCCAACCTGGTCATCGCCTCGCCAAAGGACGAGCAGGAATTGCGATCGCTGCTGCGCACGGGCCTCGCCCACGACGGCCCGTTCGCGCTGCACTACCCGCGCGACGCCGGATTCGGCCTCGCCCCGATCGACCCCGTCATCGTGCCCATCGGCCAGGCCGAGACCCTGCGCCAGGGCCGGGACATCCTGTTCATCGGCTTCGGACCGATCGTCGCGCGAGCCGTCGAGGCCGCCTCCGCGCTCGAAGCCGAGGGCTGGTCGGTGGGGATCATCAACGCGCGCTTCGCCAAGCCGCTCGACCGTCAGCTCATCCTCGACGCAGCGCGCGGCAAGCGCCTCGTCGTCACGTTCGAGGAGAGCGTGGCGACCGGCGGCTTCGGCAGCGCCGTGCTCGAGCTCCTCGAGGAGGCACGGCTGGCCGATCCGGCCTATCGCGACGTGGCTGTCCGGATCGTCGGTATCCCGGCGGACCGGTTCGTCGACCACGGCTCCGTGGCCGATCTGCGACGGGTGCTCCGTCTCGATGCCGTCGGCCTGGCCGGCCAGGTCCGCGAGACGCTGGCGGCAGCGCGGCTGACCCCCGGCCGCTCCACCTCGGACGTCGCGTAAGGACGCGACGGTCGGCCGCGCCGGTGAACGGTCTCGCGGCCACCGCGTGGCGGCACCCGTCAGGGGTGCTGCTCGTGGTGCAGCTGCTCGGGGTCGTGCTGTACCCGTTCATGGGCGAGTCGCCGACGGGCAGGGCCATGTTGTCGCTGTTCGCGCTGGTCGTCCTGGCCCTCGCGGTCCGCGCGGTCCGCGCGACGCCGGCCTGGTCCTGGGCGCTGATCGGCCTCGGCGCACCGGTCGCCATCCTGACCGTCCTCGAGGCGCTCGCGCCGACGAACCAGACGGTCCTGCTCTGGTCATCGCTGTTGCATGCGACGTTCTACCTGTACACCACCTACGGGTTCATGCGCTACATGTTCCTCGACCGTCACGTGTCCCCGGATGAATTGTTGGCGACCGGCGCGACGTTCACGGTGGTGGCCTGGGCGTTCGCCTACCTGTACGTCGCGATCCAGATCCTGTGGCCGGGCTCGTTCGTGGCGGCGGTCGACCCGGCGGCCCCGCGGACGTGGGTCGAGCTCCTGTTCCTGTCGTTCACGACCCTCACGAGCACCGGCCTCTCGGACGTCATCCCGGTCCTGCCCCACGCCCGGGCGGTCGTGATGATCGAGCAGGTCGCCGGCCTGATGTATGTCGCGCTGGTGATCTCGCGGATCGTCGGGCTGACCATCGCCCGCGAGCGCAACTGAGGCTGGCGAACGCGCGGCAGGTCGTTCGGGTGAGTCCCGGTGCAGCGGGCTGTGCCACGATACGGTGGTGAAGCCGGCCGTCGCCGCCCGTCCGAAGAAGGTCCGTCTCGACCAGCTGCTCGTGGAGCGCGGACTGGCCGCGTCGCGGAGTCGTGCGCAGGCCCTCGTCCTCGCCGGCAAGGTCCGGGTCGGCGACGGGGATGGCGCGCGGCTCGACCACAAGCCGGGCGAGCCCGTCGACCCGGCCAGCAGTATCACGGTCGCCCAGCCGGAGCCGTACGTCAGCCGTGGCGGCCACAAGCTGGCGGCCGCGCTGGATGCCTTCGGCATCGACCCGACGGGTGCGACCGCGCTCGACGTCGGAGCGTCGACGGGCGGCTTCACCGATGTGCTCCTGCAACGCGGCGCCCGCCACGTCCAGGCCGTCGACGTCGGCCGCGGCCAGCTGGCCGAGTCGCTCCGCCACGACGAGCGCGTCACCGTGCGCGAGCGCCTCAACGCCCGGACCCTGACGGCCGCGTCCTTTCCCGAGCCGATCGATCTGGCGGTCATCGACGTCTCGTTCATCTCGCTCGACAAGGTGCTCGGGCCGGTGGCCACGACGCTCGGCCCGCGCGGGGCGATCATCGCGCTGGTCAAGCCCCAGTTCGAGGCGGGCCGGGGGCGCACCGACCACGGCGTGGTCCGCGACCCAGCGATCCATCGCGAGGTCCTCGAGCGGGTGACGGCTGTCGCGGCCAGCCTCGGCCTGGGCACGCGCGCGCTGATGGCATCGCCGATCCTGGGGCCGGAGGGCAACCGTGAGTTCCTGGCCCATCTCGCTGCCGGTCCGTCGTGCGCCGACATCCCGCAGCGCATCGTCGAGGTGAGCGCGTCGTGACCGTCGAACGCATCGGCTTCGCCTACAACCCGACCAGCGAGGCCGCCGTGGAGCTCAGCACCCGCGCGTCCGGCTGGTGCCGGGTGCGGGGCATCGGTGAATGGCAATCGCAGTCGAGCGACTACCCCACGTTGCTGCGCGAGCTGCCGACCACCGACGCGCTGGTCGTGCTCGGCGGCGACGGCACGTTCCTGCGCGCTGCGCGCGCCGTGGCCGACGTCGACGTGCCGCTCGTCGGGATCAACCTCGGCAAGGTCGGCTTCCTCTCGAAGGCCGAGGCGGGCGAGCTGGAACCGGTCCTCGAGCGTATCGTCGAGGGCGACTACACGATCGACGAGCGGATGGTCCTCGAGGCCCGGGTCCTGCGCGCCGGGGAGGATGAAGCGGAACGCCATGTCGCGCTCAACGACGTCGTGGTCGCACGCGGAGCCCTCGCCCGGGTGTGCCGACTCGATGTGAGCGTCGATGACATCCACCTCGCCACGTTCATCGCCGACGGCCTGGTGATGGCCAGTCCGACCGGCTCGACCGGCTACTCGTTCTCGGCCGGCGGCCCGATCATCGATCCGGTCAGCCGCAACCTCGTGGTGACCCCGATCGCCGCCTACCTGTCCGCCTTCCGTTCGGTCGTCGTCGGGCCCCATCAGGTCGTGCGCTGCCGGGTCGTCGACGCCCACGAGGCGCTGGTATCGATCGATGGCCGCGAGGACCTTGGGGTCGCGGTCGGCGACGTCGTGGAGGTTCGCGCGGTCGATCGGCCGATCCGCTTCCTTGAACCGCGCGGTTCGCTGTCGTTCTGGGACCTCCTCCGCCACAAGGTCGAGCTCCTGCCGTCGTGAGCGCGGAGCGCGCGGACGCGACGACCCCCGGCCGGCTGCTCGAGCTGGCGGTCACCGATCTCGCGCTCATCGACCGCCTGCGCCTCCCGTTCGACGCGGGCTTCAACGTCCTCACCGGCGAGACCGGGGCGGGCAAGAGCCTGCTCATCGATGCGCTTGGGCTGGCCCTCGGCGCGCGGGCCGACACCAGCCTGGTCCGACACGGCGCCGACACGGCCCGCGTGGAGGCGTTGTTCGACCGGCTGCCCGAGCCGCTCATCGCCGTCCGTGAGGTTGGCGCCAACGGCCGTTCCACCGCCCGCCTCGACGACGCGACGGTGACCGCGGCCCGCCTCGCCGAGGAGGTCGGCGCGCTCGTCGAGGTCCACGGCCAGCACGACCAGGGACGGCTGCTCGATGAGCGCTGGCAGCGCGACCTCCTTGACGCGTTCGGTGGGCATCAGCCGTTGCGCTCGGCGATGGCGGTCGCGGTCGAGCGGTGGCGCGAGAACCGGACGGCCCTCGACGCCGCGGCGCTCGACCCACGCGAGGTCGCCCGACGGATCGACCTGCTCGACCACGAGGCCGCCGAGGTCGCCGCGGCCCGACTGCGACCCGGCGAAGCGGACGAGATCCGCAACCGGTTGACCGCCGCCCAGCACGGCGAGGCGATCGCCCGGGGCGCGGCCACGCTGCATGCCTCGCTCACCGACGAAGGCTCCGGGGCGCGCGACACGGCGGCCGTCGCCCTGCAGGAAGCCCGTGGCCTGGCCCGGCTCGATCCGCGCTTCGAGCCGCTCGCCGAGCGCCTGGCGGGCCTGGAGGCCGAGTTGGCCGACGTGGCCGACGAGGCACGGCGGCTGGCCGACAGCGTCGACCACGACCCGGCGGCCGTCGCCGAGCTCGATGCCCGGCTGGGCGTGATCCATGGGCTGCTGCGACGCTACGGTGATGACGAGGCGGCCGTGCTCGCGCACGGCGCGCTTGCCGCGGCTGAGGCGGACCGCCTGCGTGGCCTCGACGAGGAACGAGCGCGCCGGGCGCGCGCCGACGTCGAGCGGCTCGCGGAGGTGGCGGTCGCGGGGATCGCCCTGTCGGCTGCCCGGCGACGGACCGCCGGCGGGCTGGCCCACGCAGTGGCGGCAGTCCTCGAGGAGCTGGGCTTCCCGCCAGACGTGTTCGATGTGGCCGTCGGGCCTCGACCGGCCGGGGCGGGGGAGGCGGCCGTGGAGGTCGCTGGCGATGCCGTCGCCTTCGACGCGAGCGGCCTCGATCAGGTCGTCTACCGTCTCGCCCCGAATCCGGGAGAACCGGCCCGGCCATTGGCCCGGATCGCGTCCGGCGGGGAGCTGTCCCGGGTCGCGCTCGCCATCAAGCGGATCCTGGCCGAAGCGGACGCGACGCCGACGCTGGTGTTCGACGAGGTCGACACCGGGATCGGCGGGCGCAGCGCGGATCCGGTCGGCCGGAGCCTGTGGGGTCTGGCCCGGCGGCACCAGGTCCTGTGCGTGACACATCTGCCGCAGATCGCCGCCCACGCCGACGCCCACTTCCGGATCGTCAAGCGCGAGCGGGCCGGCCGAACCATCACCGAGGTCGAACGGCTGGATCGCGAGGGTCGCATCACGGAGCTGGCCGCGATGCTCGGCGGCGGACCCGGCGACGGTGCCACGCTGGCCTCTGCCCGGGAACTGCTCGACCGGGCCGAGGCGGCGCGATCGGAACCGGTGGGCGCCGGCCGATCCGGACGCGGGGCCTGAGGCGCCCGATGGACCTCGATCGGGCGATCGAGGACTACCTGGCGTACCTCGACGTCGAGCGCGGCCTCGCCGCGGCCACCATCCGCGCCTACCGGGGAGACCTGCGCGACTTCGCGCGATCGATGGCCGGCGGCGAGCGCGACCAGCAGCCGTGGGACATCTCGCCCGATGCCGCCGTGCGCTACCTCGCCGCCCGGACTCGACGCGGCCGGCCGGGGGAGACGAGCCTGGCGCCGACCAGCCTCCGCCGCCGCGCCGCCGCGCTGAAGGGGTTCTATCGCTTCGCGTACGGCGAGGGCCTCATCTCGATCGATGTGGCCACCCATCTCGACCTGCCGCGCCAGAGCCGCCGACTGCCGGACACGCTCGACGTCGGGGAGGTCGAGCGACTGCTCGAGGCGGCATCGGCTGGCGGGCTGCGCGATCGTGCCCTGCTGGAACTGCTGTATGCGGCCGGGCTGCGGGTGAGCGAAGCCATCGGACTCGACCGGGAGGACGTATCGCTCGACGGCGCGTTCGTGCGCGTGATCGGCAAGGGCGACAAGGAGCGCCTGGTGCCCATCGGCGAGGTGTCGATCGACTGGTTGACGGCCTGGCTCGACGGCCCTCGGGCGGAGCTGCTGCACATCGGCCACGTGACGCCGCCGCGCGGCGGACCGTTGTTCCTGGGCGATCGGGGCCGGCGGCTGGCCCGCCAGCAGGCCTGGTCGGCCGTGGGGCGAGCCGCCGCGCGGGCAGGGCTGTCGAACCGGGTCAGCCCGCATACGCTGCGCCACTCGTTCGCGACCCACCTGCTCGAAGGCGGTGCCGACCTGCGGGTCGTCCAGGAGTTGCTCGGTCATGCGAGTATCTCCACGACGCAGCTGTACACGCATCTCACCGGGGAACGCATCCGGGACGTCTATCGCCGGGCCCATCCGCGGGCCTGAGCCAGGAGGGATACCGAAATCATGAGCTACGCCGACGATCTGCTCTCGGCCGGCGAACGGGTCATGCACCGCGAGAAGCAGCACTGGTTCGTGTTCGTGTGGGGAGCCCGCTACACGATCCTGGCGGTCATCGTCGGGATCGTCCTGGCGGTGTTCGGGAACACCCTCACATCGCCCGTTCGCGACATCCTCAACATCGTCGCCATCGTCCTGTTCGTCGGTGGCGTGGCGCTCCTGACCTGGACGACGCTGCGCTACCTGAAGCAGGAATACGTCCTCACCAATCGGCGGGTCATCCAGGTCGAGGGCGTCGTCAACAAGCGGGCGATCGATTCGTCGCTCGAGAAGATCAACGACGCGGTCCTGACCCAGTCGATCTTCGGGCGGATGTTCGGCTTCGGTGACCTCGAAGTCCTGACCGCATCCGAGAGCGGGATCTCGAAGTTCCGCATGCTGGTCAACCCGATCGGCTTCAAGAAGGCCATGCTCGATGCCAAGCACGAGTACGAGCTCGACGTGTCCGGCGCCTACGCGGGTGGGCCGCCGTTGCGGACCGAACCGGCGCCGATGCCGTCCGCACCACCGCCCAGCCCGCCGGTCGCGCCGCTGCCGGTCGCGGCCACCCCGGCCCCGGCGGCTCCGCCCCGGCCGGCTGGACCGGATGACACGGTCTCGACCACGATCCCGCGACCGACCGCTCAGCTGACCTCGGACGAGGTCACGCGCACGTTGGCGAACCTCGCCGACCTGCGTGATCGCGGCGCCATCAGCGCAGACGAGTACGAGCACAAGAAGGACGACCTGCTCAGTCGCCTGTAGCCGACTCGCCACCCGCCTGCCGTCGTCCGCGTCCCGACGGTCCGCCCGGCTACCATACGCGGGACCCCGTAGAGGTGCCGCTTGGACGAACGTACCCTCGCCTCGATCATCGTCGTCGCGATCATGTTGCTGGTGGGCTTCCCGGTCCACGAGTTCGCGCACGCCTTGGCGGCGTACCGCCTGGGTGACAGCACGGCGCGCTTCATGGGCCGCCTGACGCTCAACCCGATCGCCCACTTCGATCCCCTCGGCGGGATCCTGCTGGCCGTCACGTTCATCGGCAGCGGGTTCGGGTTCGGCTGGGCGAAGCCGACGCCGATCAACCCGGCCAACCTGCAGGGCGGCAATCGCGGCGAGGCCATCGTGGCCGCCGCGGGTCCCATCTCGAATCTCGTCCTGGCCATCATCGTGGCGCTGCCGCTGCGCTATCTCGAGGCGAATCCCGAGCTGCTCGCATCGGTCCCCGATCTCGTGTACGTGTCGATGCAGCTGTTCATCTTCATCAACCTCGTGCTGATGGTGTTCAACCTGCTGCCGATCCCGCCGCTCGACGGCTCGAAGGTGCTGTTCGCCTTCCTGTCCCCGCGCCAGACTTGGCAGTGGCGCCCGATCCTCGAGCAGTACGGGTTCATCCTGCTGCTCATCCTGTTCTTCGTGCCGCCCGGCAACTCGATCGGCGCGCGCGTGCTCGGACCGATCCTCGATGGGCTCTTCAGCCTCCTGGTGGGCCGCTAAGGTCCGCCAGTTCCGGGCACATCGACGGGCCAGCGTGTCCGCCGATGAGCGAGCGGGACTGGCTGCCTGGCTGTCCCGCCCACAGCTCGCCCTGTTCGACGCGATGCACATCGCCGACCGGCGGCATGGGCTGGACGTCGTCGCCACGCTGCGCGGCGACGGCGTCGACGATCCAGACCTCATCCTCGCCGGCCTGCTCCACGACGCCGGCAAGGGCGACACCGGGGTCTGGCCGAGGGTGGCCTATTCGCTCGGCCAGGCGTACGGCGGCTGGGTCTGGGCGGTGGCGGGTCTTGCCCCCGGCGTTCGCGCCGCCCTGACCCGCCTGCGCGACCATGCCGAGGTGTCGGCCCGTCTCGCGGCCGGGGCCGGCTGTTCGGCACGGACCGTCGAGCTGATCCGTCACCAGGACGCCCCGGTCGACCCGGACGCGGGACGGCGGCTGCAGCTCGCGGACGAGGCCAACTGATGTCGCCCGACGCCCGCTCGCCGGGCGTGCCGGTCATGGACCCCGAGCCGCGCCCCCGACCGGCCGTTCGGTTCGACGCCGCCGGGCGCCGCCCCGAGGCCGCCACCCAGGTGCAGCTCGCGGCGTTCGACGGGCCGCTGGGGCTGCTGCTGTCGCTCATCGAGGCGCGCCAGCTCGATGTCCTGACGGTGCCCCTCGGCGGACTCGCCGACGCCTACCTCGATGCGTTGGCCGGCCTCGACGGCGACCGCCTGGCCAACGTCAGCGCCTTCGTGGCGGTGGCCTCGCAACTGATCCTGATCAAGAGCCGAGCCCTGTTGCCGCGCCGGCTGCCGACCGATCCGATGACGGCAGACGGCGAGGACGTGCCGGATCCGGAGGCGGAGCTGCGCGCGCGTCTGCTCGTCTACCGGGCGCACCGCGATGCCGGCCTGCGGCTGGCCGAGGGTGCCATCGAGCGGGTCGGCCTGTTCCGCCGGGAGGCGGGGGTGGCTCGCGCGGCCGGCCTGGCCGGCGCCCGCCCGGCCGACGCCCCGCCGATCGACCCGCAGCGACTTGGCGCGGCGCTCGTCCACCTCGCGACCATCGCCCCGCCGATCGAGCGCCCGCCCGAGACGATGCCGCGCGTGATCACCCTGACCGACCGGGCAGCCCTCATCCGGGCCGCGCTCCGCGAGGCACCGCTGATCGTCCTCCAGGATCTGCTTCGTGGCGTGCGCGATCGGGTGGTGGTCGCGGTCACCTTCCTGGCCATGCTGGAGCTCATGAAGCGCCGCGAGATCGTCGTCGAGCAGGCCGAACCGTGGGGCCCGATCGTCGCCCGTGCCACGACACCCGAGGAGCGCCGGGCGGCCGGGCTCGATCCCGCGTCGGTCGAGCCGGATGCGCCGCTCGACGAAACACTCGAGTCGTTCGCATGACGGCGGAACCGGCCCGGCCCGATGCGGCGAGCGAGGCTGGCGAGCCGAACGGGGCCGCCGACGCGAGCGACCCGGCCCTGACCGCCCCCGCGATGCCGGCCGGCGACGACGGATCGCGACCGCCGATCGAGCTCACCGAAGCCGCCCTCGAGGCGCTCTTGTTCGTGGCCGAGCGCCCCCTGTCGCGTCGAGAGATCGCCGCCCTTGCGGGCACGGACCGCGACACCGTCGACGCTCGGCTCGGTGACCTCGAGGTCTCGCTCCGGGCGCGTGGCATCCGGCTGCTGATGGACACGGACCGGGTGGAGCTCGCGACCGCGCCGGAGGGCGGCGCCCTGGTCGCCCGCTACGTCGGTGCCGATGCGGTGCGTCTGTCGCCGGCCAGTCTCGAGACGCTGGCCATCATCGCCTACCGCCAGCCCGTCACGAAGGGTGCCATCGAGCGCATCCGCGGCGTCGATTCGGAGTACACCGTGCGCACGCTGCTGCACCGGCGGCTCATCGTCGAGCTTGGCCGCTCGGACGCGCCTGGACGGCCGTTCCTGTACGGGACAGGCTTCGAGTTCCTCGAGCGGTTCGGCCTCACCAGTCTCGAGGAGCTGCCACCGCTCGAGGTCGACGTCGCGACGCGTCTCGCGGAGGAGGGTGCCGAACCGGTCACAGCGCCATTGTTCGAGGAGGCACCCGCCGATCGTGTCGGGGAGGGTTGATCCATGCCGGCTGAGCGTCTCCAGAAGGTCCTCGCGGCGTCCGGCGTCGCCTCGCGCCGGGGAGCGGAGGCGCTGATCGCGGCCGGCCGGGTGACGGTCGACGGTCGGGTCGCCGCCGTCGGGACCCAGGTCGATCCGGAACGAGCGATCGTCGCCGTCGACGGGCGCATCATCGGATCGGCCGGGGCGGCGGCCCACCTTCTGCTCCACAAGCCTGCCGGGGTCACGTCCACGACCCGTGATCGGCACGCCACCACCACCGTCCTCGATCTCGTGCCGACCGCGCTGGTGCCGGACGGCAGCCGCCTCTACCCGGTCGGCCGGCTGGACCAGGACAGCGAGGGGATGCTGCTGCTCACCAATGACGGAGCGTGGGCGGAGCGGGTCCTTCACCCGAGCCACGGTGTCGAGCGCGAGTACGCGCTCGGGCTGGCCACCCCGCTCGATCGGGCGCAGGCGGACGCGTTGACGGCCGGCATCTCGCTGCCCGAGGGACTGGCCACCCTGGGTGGGCTGCGTCCGATGACGGCGGTCGAGGTCGACCGGCTCGGCGCCCTGCTCCGCCCGGCGCCGGACCCCACCCTGCGCTGGTACCGCGCGACGTTGACCCAGGGCTGGAAACGGCAGCTCCGGCGGATGTTCGGTGCCGTCGGAGCGCCCGTCCAGCGCCTCGTCCGGGTGCGCATCGGCCCCGTCCGGATCGACGGCCTGCGCACCGGCGCGATCCGCCCGCTCAAGGCGCCGGAGGTGCGAGGGCTCGGAGCTGGCGGCGGTCGCTCGCGATCGCGCGGCCGCGCCTGACCGCTATCCTTCCGGGCGTGAACGGCTTGGTGGTCGCCCTGGACGGTCCCGGTTCGTCCGGCAAGAGCAGCGTCGGCGCTGCCGCCGCGCGGGCGGTCGACTATCGCTTCTGCGATACCGGCCTGCTGTACCGCGCGGTGACCTGGCTGGCCGAGTCCCGGGGCGTGGCGGTCGACGACCCGGAAGGGCTCGTCGCGCTGGTCGACGAGGTCGAACTGGCCGAGGACGATCGTGGTCGGCTTGCGCGCATCCGGGTCGACGGCGTGGACCACACCGCCGACGTGCGCGGCCCGGCGGTCGAGGCGGCCGTCTCCACGGTGAGCGCGGTGCCGGAGCTGCGAACGGCGCTGCTGGCACGCCAGCGAGACCTTGCCGCCGGTGGCGGCCTGGTGATGGCCGGTCGCGACATCGGCACGGTCGTGTTGCCCGACGCCGACCTCAAGATCTACCTCGACGCATCGGTCGAGGAGCGGGCACGCCGACGGGCCGGTCAACGCGGGCTCGATCCGGCCGGACCGGAGGGCCTGGCCATCCTCGAGGCGCTGCGCCGGCGCGACCGGCTCGATGCCACGCGGGCGGTGGCCCCGTTGCGGATCGCGGCCGACGCCCGACTGATCACCACCGACGGCAACGAGTTCGCCGACACGGTGGCGGCGGTCGTCGGCGCCATCCGCGACGCCGAGGCGCGGCTGGGGGTCGCAGCCCGGCCGTGACGGACGAGCAGCGGCCGGTCACGCCGATCGTCGAGGCCATCGCGCCATGGATGCACGCGCTGGCCGGGGCGACGCGAGCCGGTCTGGCGGGACTCACCCGCGTCCGGGTGGAGGGTGCCGACCGGATCCCGCGCGAGGGCCCGGTCATCATCGCCGCCAACCATGCTTCGAACCTCGACCCGGTCGTCGTCGGCGCGTCGCTGATGCCGAAGATGGGACGTCGCCTGCAGTGGCTCGGCAAGCGCGAGCTGTTCGATTGGCCGGTCGTCGGCTGGATCGCCCGCAACGGCGGGGTCCACGCGGTCGATCGCTCGACCGCCGACGTCGAGGCCTATCGCCTGGCCAAGCGGATCCTCGACGAGGGCCATGCGCTGTTCGTCTTTCCGGAAGGCACGCGGAGTCCGGATGGGACCCTGCAGCACGCCCGCGACGGGGTCGCGGTCCTCGCCCTGCGGACCGGCGCCCCGATCGTACCGGTCGGCATCGTCGGCTCGTATGCCCGCTGGCCACGCGGGCAGAAGGTGCCGCACCCCGGCGGCCGGGTCACGATCCGTGTCGGCTCGCCGTTCCGTCTCGTCGACATGCTGCCGGCCGGAACGGACCGAAAGGCCGCCAAGGGCCTCGCCACGGACCTCATCATGCGCCGCATCGCCGCCCTCCTGCCCGAACCGCAGCGAGGGGCGTACGCCGAGCCGCCGACCGGGTTTTGACGGCTCCCGTGCGATAATCGGAGCGTGGGAACGGTCGAAGACGTCCGCATCGCGAAGCGCACCGGATTCTGCTACGGCGTCCGGGAGGCGATCGACAAGGCCAAGGAAGCATCCGCGGCCGGCAAGGCGACGCACACCCTCGGCCAGGTCGTCCACAACGAGGGCGTCGTCAACGACCTCCAGGCGCTGGGCATCCAGACCGTCGATACGCTCGACGACGTCGACCACGGGGCAGCGGTCGTGATCCGCGCCCACGGCGTTCGGCCGGACGTCATGGACCGCGCCAGCGCGAAAGGCCTCGAGGTCATCGACGGCACCTGCACCTGGGTGATCCAGGAGCATCGCGAGCTGACGCGGCTGGTCGAGGAGGGCTACACCATCGTGTTGCTCGGGACGCCCAAGCACGCCGAGGTGGTCGGGATGCTGGGCTTCGCGCCCGATGCCATCGTGGTCGACGAGGAGGAGGAATGGGAGGCTGCCATCCCGCGCAAGAAGCGGATGGCGCTCATCAGCCAGTCGACCCAGCCACCCTGGAAGTTCGAGAAGCTCGCCGCGTTCATGGTCGGCCGGGCGCACGAGCTCAAGATCGTCAACACCGTCTGCCCGGTGACGATCCGCCGCCAGCAGGACACGATGGAGACCGCGGGCGAGGTCGACCTGATGGTCGTGGTCGGCGGTCGGTCGAGCGCGAACACCAAGGAACTGACGCGCTTGTGCGAGATCGCCGGGACGGCGGCGATCCAGATCGAGAGCGTCCACGACCTGACCGACGCGGGCGTGTTCGACGGCGCCCGCATCGTCGGCGTGACCGGTGGCACCTCGACGCCGATCGAGGACCTGCGCGACGTGACGGAGCAGATCCTGCGTTTGGCCGGCACACCCGAGGCCGCCGCGTCGGCCGTCGACATCGCGACCGCCGCCCTGGAGCGCGCCGCGACGCCGGCGGGGCGGACGACCTCCCTCCCGGGCCTGACCGCGCGCGCGACCGTCGGCGCAGCCTGAGCGTGGCCGTCGGCTCGACGCGCCTCGGCGGGGCGCTGCCGGTCGTCGCCATCGTCGGCCGGCCGAACGTCGGCAAGAGCACGCTGTTCAACCGCGTGGTCGGCTCGCGCACGGCCATCGTGGAGGACCGCGCCCGGACGACCCGTGACCGGCTGTACGGGGACGCCGAGTGGAATGGGCGTCGGTTCGTGCTCGTGGACACCGGCGGTCTGGAGGTCGACACCGACGATCCGATCGAGCTGCGGGTCCAGGAGCAGGCCCGCCTCGCCATCGCCGAGGCGGACGTCATCGTCTTCGTGGTCGATGCGGTGACCGGTCTCAGCCCGGCCGATCAGGAGGCCGCCGCGTTGCTCCGGCGTGCGCCGGCACCGGTGATCGTGGCCGTCAACAAGGCCGACAACGACAAGCGCGAGCTCGAGGCGGCCGAGTTCCACGCCCTCGGCTGGGACGAGACCTATGCCATCTCGGCGTCGCACGGCCGAGGCACCGGCGATCTGCTCGACGCGATCGTCTGGGCGCTCCCACCGGAGACCCCGCAGGAGGTCGCTCGCAAGGCACGCGAGGCCGACGCCGAGTCATGGGCGGACGAGGTGGCGGCCGGCCGACTGGAGCCGTTCGTCGTGGCCGGACCCGAAGCGGGCGATCGCGCCGATGACGACACCGGCCCCGACGATGAGGACGGCGGCGAGGCTGTCGAGCGGGCGAAGTGGGACGCCGCGATCGCGGCCGAAGCCGACAGCGCGCCAGCCGCCATCGCCTTCGTCGGCCGGCCCAACGTCGGCAAGTCGAGCCTGCTCAACGCCCTGCTGGGCGAGGAGCGAGCGATCGTCTCGGCGGTGCCCGGCACGACACGCGACGCGATCGACACGCGGCTCGCCTGGGGACGGAGCGAGATCGTGCTCATCGATACCGCCGGCATCCGGCGTCGCGGCAAGGTCGCATCGGGACCGGCGGCCGAGCGCTATTCGACGATGCGCGCGCTGTCCGCGCTGTCCCGCGCCGACGTTGCCGTGCTCGTCATCGACGCGGTCGAGGGCCTCACCTCGCAGGACGCCCACGTCGCGGGCTATGCCATCGAGGAGGGCAAGGGCCTCGTCATCGCGGTCAACAAGTGGGACCTCGTCGCCGACAAGACCGATCGGACGTTCGACCAGTACGTCGAATGGATCCGCAACGAGGTCCCGTTCATCGACTTCGCTCCGATCGTCTCGATCAGTGCCATGACCGGCCAGCGGGTCGGGCGCGTGCTGGAGCTGGCCGTCGACATCTGGGCCGAGCGGCGCCGACGAATCTCGACCGGCGAGCTGAACCGGACGCTGCTCGACGCCACCGAGCGGACCCCACCACCGCCCGTTCGCGGCCACCGTCCGAGGTTGTTCTACGCGACGCAGGCAGCGATCGCCCCGCCGACCTTCGTCTTCTTCGCGTCGGACGCGTCGGCGGTGCACTTCTCGTACCGCCGCTACCTCGAGAACCGGCTGCGCGAGTCGTTCGGCTTTGACGGCACGCCGATCCGACTGGTGTTCCGGGATCGGACCTCGGTCAAGCTGCCGCGCCGCAAGAAGGCTCGGGCGACACCGGTCCGGTCCGCCCGCCGGACGAGCGCGACGCGGACCCGCCGCTCCCGCTGATGGCTGGTCCCGCCCGGGTCGCGGTCGTCGGGGCCGGTGCGTGGGGCACGACCCTCGCGGCGATCGTCGCCCGGCGCGAAGCGGTCACGCTCGTCTGTCACCGTCCCGAGCTGGCGGAGGAGATCGGGCGCACCCGTCGCAATACCCGGCGACTGCCCGGCATCGACCTGCCCGATGGCCTCGCTGCGACCGCGGAGGTCGCCGCGCTGGCGGAAGCGCGCGACCTCGTCATCTTGGCCGTCCCGTCGTCGTACCTGCGCAGCGTCGTCCGGGTCGCTGCGCCGTTCATCCCGGCCTCGGCGGACGTGCTGTCCGTGGTCAAGGGCCTCGAGCCCGGGTCGCTGATGCGGATGAGCGAGGTGATCACCGATGCCGGCGGGCTGCCTCCGCAGCGCATCGCCGCGTTGTCGGGCCCGAACCTGGCTGGCGAGATCGCCCGCGGCCTGCCGGCGTCAGCGGTGGTGGCGGCCGAGGATCCCGCCCTGGCCGCGCGGATCGCCGACCGGCTCGGCCGGCGTGCATTCCGTCTGTACGTCGGGCGCGACGTCCTCGGCGTGGAGCTGTGCGGCGCGCTCAAGAACATCATCGCGGTGGCGGCCGGGGCGGCCGACGGGCTGGGCTTCGGCGACAATGGCAAGGCCGGCCTGATGACCAGGGGACTGGCCGAGATGATGCGGCTGGGAGCGGCCGCGGGGGCGAACCCGCTGACCTTTGCCGGCCTGGCCGGGATCGGCGACGTCATCGCGACCTGCGGATCGCCGCTGTCCCGGAACCACCGCCTCGGCATGGAGCTGGCGGCCGGCCATTCGTGGGCCGACATCGAGGCGTCGCTCCCGGGGACGGCCGAGGCGGCCTACACGGTGGATGCGGCGCTCGCCCTCGCGGATCGCCACGGCGTCGAGATGCCCATCGCGCGCGAGGTCCACAACGCCCTGTTCGAGGGCAAGAGCGTCCAGCGCTGTCTCATCGACCTGCTCGCGCGCGAGTCACGCGACGAGCTGGGCGATCTGGGCCAGGCGGTCGGGTAGGGGAGCCCGCGATCGGGCCCTCCGGCCTGGTCCACGCCCGACCGCGTGCTAGACTGCGGGCTCCGTCGGGGCGTGGCGCAGTCTGGTAGCGCACCAGTCTGGGGGACTGGTGGTCGTCGGTTCAAATCCGGCCGCCCCGACCATTTT
>DASSII010000130.1:0-9902 GCA_035692005.1 Candidatus Limnocylindrales bacterium
TCGCCCGGCTCGGGCCCTTCGCCCGGCACGCCCGCGAGCGCCCACCCGGGCCGCCCGACCCACTCGGTCGTCGTCTTCCAGGTCGAGGCATTGAGGTCGACCGGCAGCACGGCGACGCCGTGGCGCTTCGAGTCGTTGACCAGCACCTCGACGGGGTAGAAGCCCATCGGCTGGGCGTTGATGAGGCCCACGAGGAACTGCGCCGGGTAGAACAGCTTGAGGAACGACGACTCGTAGGCCGTCCGCGCGAAGGCGGCGGCGTGTGACTTGGCAAAGCCGAACGACGCGAACGCGGAGACCTGCCGGAACAGCTCCTCGGCGACCTCCTCGGTCATGCCGGGCTGGCGCATGCAGCCGTCGTGGAAGCGCTGGTGGAGCTTCTCCATCTCGCGGTTCGAGCGCCACGTGCCCATCGCCCGTCGGAACCCGTCCGACTCCGCCGGCGAGAAGCCGGCGACCTCGATCGCGATCCGCATGACCTGCTCCTGGTACAGGATCACCCCCATCGAGTCCCGCAGGACCGGCTCGAGGCTCGGATGGAGGTACGTCACCGGCTCGAGGCCCTGCTTCCGCCGGAGATACGGGTGGACCGCGTTGCCCTGGATCGGGCCGGGCCGGATGATCGCGACCTCGACCACCAGGTCGTCGAGGTTCTGCGGCTTCGATTTCGGCAGCGTCTGCATCTGGGCCCGGCTCTCGACCTGGAAGACGCCGACCGTGTCGGCCGCCTGGAGCATCGCGAAGACCTCGGGCACGTCCTCGGGCAATCGGTCGAGGTCGAGGCAGACCCCGCAGTCGTGCTCGATCAGCTGGAGCGTCTCGTCCATCGCGGCGAGCATCCCGAGCCCCAGCAGGTCGAGCTTGATGAGCTTGAGCGTCTCGACATCCCGTTTGTCGAACTGGACGACCACCCGATCGACCATCGTCGCCCGCTCGATCGGGGCGATGTCGATGAGCGGCGCGGCGGTCACGAGCATCCCCCCGCTGTGGATCGAGAGGTGCCGGGGGAAGCCGTCGATCCGGGCGCAGAACTCGAGCCAGCGCTCCCAGTGCGAGAGCCCGACCGTCGAACCGCCACGGGGCTGAGGCCGGGGCTCGGGTTCGATCCGCGCCACCGAGTTCGGCGGGTCCGGGATGCCCGTGCCTGTCCCTCGGCCGGCCCGCAGCCACGCCACGCTCGCCGGCGAGTCGCCAGGCCCGCCCTCGTCGTCGGACGGCCCGGACCGGATCGTCGTGACCGGATCGGCGGTCTCCCCGAGCCAGGCGAACGGTCGCGCGGCGTTCGGGTCGGGCGGCTTCGGCGGCTGGCGCCACGGCGGCACCTTCCCGACGAGCGGCATCCGGGTGTTGAGCTGGCCCATCCCGTCGACCAGGCCGCGCTCCTCGGCCTCGACGGCGGCCCGCACCTCGGGCGGCTCGCCCTCGCCGGGTCGATGGAAGAACTCGGCGAAACCGCCGTCCGCCTCGAGGTCGCGTCGGACCATCACCGAGTCGTACGTCTCGAGCGCCTTCGCCACGCGATCGACGAGCGGCCGGGGGAAACCGAGCGCGTAGCCGACCTCGCGCACCGCCGAGCGGGCCCGGTAGGTCACGAGGTTGCAGACCATCCCCGTGTGCTCCGGGCCATAGCGCTGGTAGACGTACTGGATGACCTCCTCCCGGCGCTCGCTCGAGAAGTCGATGTCGACGTCCGGGTAGGTCGTTCGCCCCTCGTTGATGAACCGCTCGAACAGGAGGTTGTGCTGGATCGGTTCGACACGGCTGATGCCGAGGGTGTAGGCGACGATCGAGCTCGCCGCACTCCCCCGGCCCTGGGCCGGGATCCCCTGGGCCTTGGCGAAGCGCATCAGGTCCCAGCAGATGAGGAAGAACTCGGCAAGACCCGCCCGCTCGATGACCGCAAGCTCGTGGGCGAGGCGATTGAAGACGGCCGAGGTCAGCGGGTGGTAGCGCTTGCGAGCCCCCTCCCAGCACAACGCCGAGAGGTACGAGAACGGCGTCTCGCCGTTGGGGACCGCAAAGCCCGGGAAGCGGTACTGCTCGAACCCGAGGTCGACCGAGCACGACGCCGCGAGCTCGACCGATGTGGCGATGCCCTCGTGCCATGCGCGTGCCGCCACCGGCTCGAACGTCGCGCCGAGCGCCGCCATCCCATCGCCGGACTTGAGGTGCGACTCGCCGTCGGGCCGCCGCAGGTCGGCCAGCGTGTCGAGCGTCCGGCCGTGCCGGATCGAGGTCAGGACGTCGTGCAACTCGCGATCGGCGGCGGTCGTGTAGTGGACGTCGTTGGTGACCACGACCGGCAGCCCGAGCTCCGCGGCGAGGGCCGCCGATTCCGCCACGAGCCAGTCGTCATCGGACAGGAGATGGTGGCTGAGCTCGATGAAGAAGCCGCTCGTCGCCGGCCCCTCCCCCCGGCCGAACATCGCCGCGTAGCGCTCCGCGGCCGCCCGGGCGCCGGCCCGATCGCCGACCCGCAGCCGCCGGGCGATCTCACCGTCCCGACAGCCGGACAGCGCGACGAGTCCCTCGTGATGTTCCTCGAGCAGTGCTTGCTGGAACCGCGGGACGCCCTTCGTGCCGGCCAGGTTGGCCCGTGAGATGAGCCGCGACAGGCTCCGCCAGCCGACCTGCGATCGGGCCAGCAGCACGAGATGCGGTCCGCGCGCCCGCTCGCCGATGCCGCGCAGGTCCTCCTTGCGCGGGTCGCGACGGCCGGGCAGCTTCGCGCGGTCCGGGCGAGGCCGTGTCGGGCGCCCGTCCGTCGCGTTCGGCGCGACGGCGGGCCAGGGGCCATCTCGCCGCGTGCGGCGACGGGGCCGGCGTGGCGGGATGACCACGCCGGCCGGATCGGGCGCTGCCGCATCGAGCAGGTCGATCTCTGTGCCGACCACGCCGTGGAGACCGGCCTCGCCGGCCGCAGCCATGAACCGGACGGCGCCATACAGCCCGTTGCGATCGGTCGCCGCCAGGCCGTCGAGCCGCAGCGCGACGGCCTGCTCCACCAGCTCGTCCGGCGGCGACGCCCCGTCGAGGAACGAGAAGTTGGTGTGGGCGTGGAGTTCGGCATACCGGGTCGTGGCCACGACATCGCTCCGTCCGTCGAGGGGGCGGCAGGGGCTCATCAGTATAGAACGAATGTTCTAGCAGCTGTCGATGAAACAAGTCGACGGGTTGTGGCGTCACACCGGCATGCACGCCCCCATCCATCTCATCCGCCCGATCCGACCGGTCGCTGCGACCGCGCTCCGGACGGCCTTGGCGATGGTGGTGGCCGTGCTGCTGATCCTCGTCGTCCTGCCTGCCATCCTCGCCGTGCAGGCGGCCTCGATCTAGCACCATATCCGTCTCGGTGCCTGGGGGTCCGAGACGTACGATTCGGCGACCGACCGCAACGGTCGAGCCGCCGACCGCCGGGGCGTTGGTGAGCAACGGAACCGGCCACAGGACCCTCGTCGCATGGGGGCGACGGGGGTCCTGTCCTGTCCGGCCGACTAGACTGCCGCCATGCACCAGCGACCCCGCCGCCTCCTCGCCCTTCTCCCCCTGATCCTGGCCGCGAGCGCCTGTGGCTCGTCGGCACCGACCACAGCGGTCGCCACCGCCGGCACGTCCCCGGCCACGCCGAGCGAGCCCGCCAGCCCGGCCGCGAGCGAGTCGGCCGCCGCGAGCGGATCGCCCACCGGCGACGCCACGGCGTCGGCCGCCGGCGTCGACCAGACCGATACCGCGTGGGGGCGGATCTGGGATGCGGTCCCCGCGGGATTCCCCCGATTCCCCGGCTCCGTGCCCGGTGGCGACGCCAGTGGCGAACCGGCAAGTGGCCGCTTCGTCGTGGCGGGTGGTGATCCCGCCGACGTCGCCAGCTGGATGCAGTCGGCGCTCGAGACGGCGACGTACAGTACCGAGGCGCTGTCCGGACCGCTCGAGGACGGCAGCTTCGTGCTCGATTCGGTCGGGGAGGGAGCCTGTCGTATCGAGACGACGGTCGCGCCGCTGGGCGGGATGACGTTCATCACCATCCGCTACGGCGCCGACTGCCCGGCGGCCTGACCACGACCCCTCGAGGAGCCTGACGACCGATGCCACCCCGACCGATCGACTACCTCGGTGCCGCCCTGCTCAGCATCATCCTGATCGGCCTCGTGGCGGTGCTGTTCGTGGCCAACATCCCCGCCGCCGCGGGCTGACCGTCTCGATCACCCGGGGCGACGCGCTCCCGCGTGGTGCGGGGATGCACCGATGACGACGGCCGTCTATGCTGCGACCTGACGGACCGGGGTTCGGGTCCGCCGGTTGGGGGAAGACGCGCTCATGCAGTCCGCGCAGCCACGAGACGTGGGTGTCCTGATCCTCGTGATCGGGATGTTCCTGGTCCTCTTCGTCGTCAGCGTCGCGCTCGGGTCGCCGCTGCGCTGATCCCGGTCAGTCGTACAACCGCTCGAGGTGCCACGAGCCGGTGATGCGATCCTGGTAGACGAGGGCCAGCCACCGTTCGCCGACGACCTTGACGTAGTCCCGGGCGATCGGCGCACGCCACCACGACTCCTCGACCCGCCATCGATTGCAGACCTCGACCGGCTCGCGTCGACCGTTCCAGCGGATGGCGACGAGGCGGTCGTCGGCATCGAATTCGACGTCGATCGCGGGGTGCTCGCGCAGCAGCCGGGTCACGCTCGCGACTCCCCGTCCAGGCCGACCGGCCGCCACGCCCAGCGATCCTCGGGCAGTGGCGCTTCGGGGTCCGTGATGGCGACTCGCCGGACGCGGTCCTCGCCGTAGGTCAGCGCCAGGCGCGCGAGCTGCCAGCCGAGCCGTGCCGTGCGCGCGGCCTGGGGCACGAACAACGGCAGTTGCTGACCGGCGGCCGGGGTCGTGCCGCGCAGCTCCAGATCGAGGCGTTGCACGGCGGCCGGTGGCGGCTCCCGTTCCAGCCGTGCGAACAGCAGGCGCTCGATCGCCTCGGGGTCCGCGGTCGGCTCCGGGAAACGCAACTCGATCTCGATCCGCGGCAAGGTCCCGGCGAGGGCGAACGCGAGATCGAGCTCCAGGATCAGCTGCACCCGGTCCGCGGCGAGACCCCGTCCCGTGAGTTGGCCGGTCAGCGCGGCCACGAGCCGATGGAGCACGAACCGCAGCGGCTCGAGATCCTCGACCGGCGGCTCGATCGGCAGGGCGAGTGCCAGTCGCTCCGTGGCGTGGCGAGACCGGAACGGCTCGGTCTCCTCGCCATTGGCCCGCGCGTGCAGCTTCGCTCCCTCCTCGCCGAACCTGGCGATCAGTGCCGAGCGGGGCAATGCGGCCACCGCCCCGATGGCGCGCAGACCGAACCGGTTCAGCCGGGCACGGATGTCCGGGTCGGTGGTGAGGAGGCCTGACGGTCGGTCGACGAGGAACGTCGCCTCGTCGCCGGGCGCCACCACGACCGGGGAACCGGCCCGGGCCGCGAGCGCCGCGATCGTGGCCGCGAAGTGGGTGCCGGCGATCCCGATCTGCGGTCGCCTGGGCTCCTCGCTCGGCACCGCCGTCGTGACCGCCCGGTCCAGCCGCTCGATGAGGACGGACTCGGGGCCCCACAACGGACCGAGGCCGTCGATCCCGACCTCGAACCAGCCGAAGGCCGCGTCGAGTGAGTCGACGCTCCCCGCCAGGCTCGGGCTGGACCGCCCGAGCGCCTCGAACACGGTCTCGGCCACCGCCCGGTCCGCATCGGGATCGGGCTCGATGAAGGTCGCCTCAGGGACGAGTCGGTGGGCGCTCCCGAGCGGCATCCCGCGCCGCACGCCGAGGGTTCGGGCGGTCGGATCCGCGTCGATGACCGGGCCCGGATCCCACGGCCGACCGCCCAGCACGAGCGGGCCGGGCGGGAAGGGCTCGGAGCGCCGGGCCCGGGCCAGGTGGAGGGGCAGATGCGGCAGGAACAGGTGGAGACGTCGCATGGTCGTGGGTCTTTCGATCGGGGGCCTCGTGCGGGAGGTGGATGGGTGGCCCGGACGCGGGGGCGGGCGCCGGCGTCGCGAGGGCGTCGATCAGGAGCGCGTCGTGCGCGAGGCACGCATCCCGTTCACCACCCTCGGCGTAGAGGATCCGGAGGGTCGCCCTCCTCCCCGGCGGTCCGTGGCGGTTGTGGGCGACGAACGCCTCGGTGCGCTGGCCGACGACGTCGCGGCCGAGGCGGAGCCACGACCGACGGGCCAGCTCGAGCCGGATGCCGGTCGACTCTGCGACCGCGGTCGCGAGGCCGCCGGCGAGCCCGGGTGCATCGAGGATCAGGAGCAGGGTCTCCGCACGTCGGGCGAGCGCGGCGAGACGATGAAGTCGATCGGCGATCTTCGCCGGCTGGTCGGTCCGCGCCAGTCGACCGCCGGGCAGATCGAGGACGAGCATGTCGACCGAGCGACCGGCGAGCAGGCTGCCGGCGATGCTCAGGCCCTCGTCCAGGCTGGCCGGGGTGATGACGACGAGCCACTCGAGCCGGATGCCCCGGGCGACGGCCTCGACCGGGTCGAAACTGCGCGACAGGTCGAGCCAGGCCACGACCGAGCCGGCGTTCTGCGCCTCCGCCACGACCCGCAGGCTGAGCGTGGTCCGGCCGCTGGAGCCGTCACCCCGGATCGCGACGCTGGCCGACCTCGGCAGGCCGCCGGGGCCCAGGATCGCGTCGAGTGCGGCGAACCCGGTGTGGATGATCCGGTCGTCGTCGAGCGGCGCGATCGCCGGCCGGTCGTCCGGTGCCTCGGTCGGGGCGGGAGCCGGCGCCAGCGCCAGTGCCCCGACGACCCGCGGAGCTGCGGCACCCCATCGAGCCCGGAGGCCCGCGACAGCGGCGTCCACATCGGCGCGAGGGATCGTCATCGGACGCCGATGATAGAACAGATGTTCTACTCGGACAAGGGTCTTTCCCGTCACCTGATCGACACGGTCGCGGCCTACCATCGCTCCCCTACCATGCTGCCGATGCCTGCGCCGCCTGCCGATCCGGCCATCCCGACCGCACCGATCCTCGTCGTCGACGATGACGCCAAGATCGTCCGGCTCGTGCGGACGTACCTGGAGCGCGACGGCTTCACGGTCGTGACCGCCGCGGACGGGCCCGCGGCGCTGGAGGCGATCGAAACCCACGCGCCCGCCCTCGTCGTGCTCGACCTGATGCTCCCCGAGCTGGACGGTCGCGCCGTCATCCGCGCCGTGCGCCGCGACGACGAGGCGGGCCGCACCCCCATCCTCGTGCTCTCGGCGCGCAGCTCGACGATGGATCGCATCGCCGGCCTCGAGGACGGTGCCGACGACTACCTGCCCAAGCCGTTCTCGCCGGCTGAGTTGGTGCTGCGCGTCAAGTCGATCCTGCGACGCGTCGCCGCCGCACCGCCCGCCGCCGGACGCGCTGCCGTCACCGATCAGCCACTCATCCATCACGCCGACCTGACCGTGGACCCGTCCCGCCACGAGGTCCGCCGCGGCGATCAGGCCATCGACCTGACCCGGGTCGAGTTCCGACTCCTGAGCGCCATCCTCGCCGCGGACGGCCGCGTCCTGTCGCGCGACCAGCTGCTCGACGCGGTCTACGGCCACGAGTCGACCGAGGTCCTCGATCGGACGATCGACGTCCACATCCGGCGGCTTCGCGACAAGCTCGGCGACGACCCCGAGGCGCCACGCTACGTGCAGACGGTCCGCGGCATCGGGTATCGGGCCGCCCGCACGTGATCGGGCGCGGCATCGCGGGCCGGATCGCCCTCGCGGCGATCGCCAGCGCGGCGGTCGGGCTGGTGATCCTCGGGGTCGGCGTCGCGGTGGTCGGTGCCGACGTCTTCACCAGCCTGATGATGGAGGCGGGCGACTCGGCCGATCATGCCCGCCAGATGTACGACGACTCGGTCAAGGGCGTCGTCCTGGCCGCATCCGTCGTCGCGGTCCTGGCCAGTGTCGGGCTCGCGGTCGTCCTGGCGCGGATGCTCGCGCGGCCGCTCGGCGAGATCGGCAGCGCAGCCCGCCGGATCGCCGGCGGCGACTACGCAGCGCGGGTCCCGCGCGAGGGTCCCGAGGAAGTCGTGAGCCTGGCCGACTCGTTCAACCAGATGGCCGGCTCGCTGGAACGCCAGGAGGCGATGCGACGCGACTTCATCGCCAATGCGGCCCACGAACTGCGCACCCCGCTGACCAACCTGCAGGGCTATCTCGAGGCCCTGCGTGACGGCGTGATCACGGCCGATCGAGCGACCTACGAGTCACTCCACGAGGAGGCGGATCGGCTCGTCCGCCTGTCCAGGTCGCTCGACGCCCTCGCCGAGGGCGACGCCGGGACGACGCCACCCGCGCCGGTCTCGCTCGATCTGTCGGTGGCGCTCCGGACGGCCATCGATCTCGCCATGCCGTCCATCGAGCGCGCCGGCCTGCGCCTGATGACCGACATCCCGGCCACGCTGCCGGCACGGGCCGATCCAGATCGGCTGGCCCAGGTCCTGGCGAACCTGCTGTCCAACGCGGTCCGCTACACGCCCGCCGGCGGGACCATCACGGTCCGCGCCGAGCGCCATCCGGGCGATGTTCGGATCGCGGTCCTCAACACCGGCGATGGTATCCCGCCAGAGGACCTCGACCGGGTGTTCGAGCGCTTCTATCGGGTCGAGAAGTCGCGCGACCGGGCGCACGGCGGGGCCGGCATCGGGCTGGCGATCGTCAAGCAGCTCGTGGAATCCGCCGGCGGCCGGGTCGGCGCGGAGTCACGCGACGGCCTGACCCGATTCTGGGTCAGCCTTCCGACCTGACCGGCCGCCTCGGCTTTCGATCCGACCTCAGGGAAGCCCGATGGCGACCATCCCGACGAGGACCCCGCCGAGCCCGAACCACTGGACCGGCTTCAGCCGCTCGCCGAGGAACGCCACGGCGACGACGATGGTCACGGCCGGACCGAACGAGGATGCCAGCCCGACAAGCCACGTCTCGGCGTGCTCGAGGCCGTACATGAACACGATCAGCCCGGCGACATCGAGCAGCCCGGCGCCGACGATGAGGCTGACGACCCGCCGATCGAGCGAGCTGCCGCGACCGGACGCTCCGATGAGCAGCGGTCGGGCCGGGTGGCGCAGGACGGTCAGGGCGAGCCCGAGGATGATCATCGAGGCCAGCGCGTTGGCGGTCCGCGACACGATCAGCACGTCGATCCAGCCGGCTCGATCGATGACGATGTCGCTGCCGATCGACATCGAGGCGAAGAGGACGAGGGCGACGATCGCGAAGGCCACCCCCGGACTCGCAAGCCGCGTGCCGCGCACGCTGCCGTCGAACGCGAAGCCGGTGAGGATCACCCCGGCCGTCGCGATCGCGGCGCCGGCGGCCTGGAGCGGCGACAGCGATTCGCCGCGGACGACGACGGCCAGGACCACGGTCAGGCCGCCATATGCGGCGACCATCCCGCTGACGACGGCGATCGGACCGATCCGCAACCCGGTGAAATACGTCAGGTAGGCGCCAGCCCCGGCCAGCCCGACCAGGGTGCCACCGATGAGCACCGCCGGATCGGTCGGGAATGGCGTGCCGGACACGAGCGCGACGGCCAGCACGACGGTCGCCCCGACCAGCTGGATCCCGCTGGTCACGATGAGGCTGCCGACCCGCCGGCTGGCCAGCGCCGAGAAGATGTCGAGCGTCCCCCACGCGAGGGCCGCGCTGAGTCCGGTCAGCAGTCCGAGGGGCATCGGCGGAGCCTAATCGGGCGTCGCCGACCCGGGTCAGGGGTCGCATGGCTCGGGACGCGAGCCGCGGATGTCGACCCTCGCCGCAGGCCGGTGATCGACCGACCCCGTGCTACACTCCGACGCCCGTGGGGATGTAGCTCAGCTGGAAGAGCACCGCGTTCGCATCGCGGGGGTCAGGGGTTCGAGTCCCCTCATCTCCACCAT
>DASSII010000131.1:0-4692 GCA_035692005.1 Candidatus Limnocylindrales bacterium
CAGGTGGCATCCGCGCTGGCCGTGCCCGCGTGAAGGTTGTCCGCGTACACGATCGAGGTCGTCACGTCGACCGGGCTGAGGCCGATGCCGGTCGCCTGGGCGGTGCACGGCGTCTGGGCGACACCGCTGAAGGTGAATGGCACACCGGCGGTGCAGTCGACCGTCACCGTCGAGGGCGCCTTGGTGATCTCGGCGGACGTCGGGTCGACACCGACGATCTCGTAGTTGCCGGCGTCGGCACCGGCCAGGCCGAAGCCCGAGCCGCTGACGGTATGGCTGCCGGCGGCGGCGCTGGCGAAGCTGGCGCTGGCCAGGCTGGCGTCGCAGGTCACCTCGTCGAGGCCGAGCACGGGACCGACGCTGCAGCTCGTGATCGAGGCGGCGGTGGTCGTGTCGTAGACCTTGCCGGCCGCGACGAAGTCGACGGTCAGTGGCGCGGCGGTGATGGCGAATGTGTCGCTCCCGAAACTACCGATGTGATTGGCGTCTCCGGGGAAGGTGTACGCCGCGGACGCAGTCCCGACATCGGTGTTCATGGCGTACGTGGCATCGGGGCTGAGGTCGAGGCCGCCGGCGCCGGTCACGGACACCTCGCACGCGCTCTGGGCAGCAGCGTTGTACACGACGCTGACGGGACAGGTGACCGTCACCGTCGAGGCGGCCTGGCCGATGCTGAAGCCGCCCGAGCCGGTGCTCGCGCTGTGGTTGAGGTCGCCCGCCCAGCTGGCCTCGGCGCTGGCCGAGCCGGCATCGGTGTTGGCGGTGTAGACCAGCGAGCCGGTCACATCGAGCGGGCTCATGCCGGCGCCGCTGGCGGTGGCGGTGCACGGGGTGATCGGATCGCCGCTGTAGGTGAACGGTGCCCCGGCGGTGCAGTCGACCGTCACCGTCGAGGCGGCCTGGCCGATGGTCGCGCTGGTGGTGTGGGTCAGGGTGATGGCGTAGTTGGCGGCGTCGGCACCGGCCAGGCCGAAGCCCGAGCCGCTGACGGTGTGGCTGCCGGCAGTGGCGCTGGCGAAGCTGGCCGTGGCCAGGCTGGCATCGCAGGTCACCTCGTCGAGGCCCAGCACGGGACCGACGCTGCAGCTCGTGATCGAGGCGGCGGTGGTCGTGTCGTAGACCTTGCCGGCCGCGACGAAGTCGACGGTCAGCGGCGCGGCGGTGATGGCGAACGTGGCGCTCACCATGTTGAGGTTGTAGTTCGCGCCGGCAGACAGACTGCCGAGACTGATGGCGTACGAGCCGACATCATCGCCTGCCGCCCGGCCCAACGAGCCGGAGAAGGCGCCCGCGCCCAGCCCACCGTTGTTGGTGAACGTGAGGGTCGGGTCAGGAGTTCCGTACACCTTGGCCTGGCTGGCATGGGGCGTGATGACCACGTCCTTGGGCGTGATGACCTGGAGGATCGCCGGACTGGTGCTTGCCGCGAAACCGGTCGCTCCGCTGTACTCGGCGGTCATCGAGTGCGGGGCCGCTGTCACCGCGAGAGCGCTCGTCGTACATCCGGCCGCGCCGGCGGCGAGCGGAACGGACAAGCAGATCACACTGCTGCCGTCCTTGAAGGTCACGGTCCCGGCGTTGTTCGGGCTGGTAGAGCCGGTCACGGTCGCCGTGAACGTCACGGATCCGCCGTAGATGCTCGGGTTACTGCTGGACGATAGAGCCGTCGACGTGGCGACCGTCCCGGCCGTCACGGTCAGGGTCAGGAGCACGGATGGCGTATTGGTTGCCCCGCCCTGGCATGCCCCTCCAGGCGGCTGACTGTCGACGCCGCTCACCTGGAACGTGTATGTGCCCGGGGGCGTCGATGATGTGGTCGTGACGCTGAAGGTGGTCGACGCATTTCCACCTGTCGTCGTCACGGGGTTCGCCCCGAAGTTGCCCGTCACGCCTGAGGGAAGCCCGGTGCCTGTACCGGCGATGATGCTCAGGGTCGTGTCACAGGCGCTTCCATTGCCTCCCGCAGCGACGGTCAGGGTACCGAAGGTGGCGGTCCCCCCTTGGACCACCGTCCGACTGGTCGGGGATCCGACCGTCACGGCCGACGGGTTCGAATCGGTGAACGTCGCGCGCGCCATCGACCCGGACGATCCTGTGGCCGCGACCGAGTACACGGCCACGAACCAATTCGGCAGGTTGAACTGATCGACGATCGTGCCGGAGGCGTCCGCGACGACGTCGACGTTGCGGCTCCAGCTGCTGCCCCAGTCGTCGTTGACGAAGATGTGGACCGACTCGCCCGGTGCCCAGTGCGCGCCGGTCAGGGTGACCAACCCTCCTGGCGGGTAATCCTCGAGGTCGCTCCCGATGGTCGGGCTACCGATGGGCGCCGGCAGCGGCTCCGTGGTCGGCGTCGCGGTGGGGGCAGGTGTCGGCGCCGGCGGTTCGGCCGTGGGCTGTGCGGTCGGCTCGGCGGTGGGCGGCGGCGTCGGCGCCGCGGGCTCAGTCGTCGCCTCCGCAGAAGGCTCGACGGTTGGGTCCGCGGTAGCTTCGGCGGTCGGCTCGGCGGTCGGATCGGGCGTCGCCGACGGCTCCGCGCTGGGCGGAGCACTCGCGCCTGGATCGGCGCTCGGGTCGGCGGCTGCGGCCGGCAGTGGCGCGAACAACATGGCGATCAGCAGGAAGACCTGGACCGCGACGAATGTGCGTCGAACCAGGGTCCCGGTCATGCCGGACGAGCGGAACATCGGATGCAAACCCCCAGACGCCCGCGTGTCGGGTCGGCGCCTCGGGTCGCGACTGGGCGTTGCGCTGGACCGGATCGATGAGATCGGATGATGGCTGCGCACGGCCCCGAGAACACCTCGCCCGGACACCGAGCGAGTCGCTATGTGAGTGGCCGTCCCCCCGGACGACGGACGCCAACCGTACTACTCGGCTCGCCGTTTGCATCCCTGTCCAGCCGTACCAGACCGCACCGTCGACCCGAATTCGGTGCGACGCGGCACCGGCGGCGCAGCATCGATGCGGACTTCCGTACGCCCCCTCGCAGGAGAGGCCCCTCCTATACTCGCGACCATGCAGCCCGGTCCGACCAGCTCGCGGATCCTGCTGGTCGATGACGATCCGAACCTGCTCGTCCTCCTCGCCGACCAGCTGCGAGCCGATGGCTACGAGATCGCGACAGCGCGCGACGGGGATGAGGCGCTGCGCCGCCTGCGGACCGGATGGCCCGACCTGCTGATCATCGACATGATGATGCCGCGGATGGACGGCCTGACCCTCGCGCGCGAGATCAAGGCCCAGGCCGATCTGCCGATCATCGTGCTGTCGGCGATCGACGCCGGCGACTCGAAAGCCGACCTCCTCGAGGAAGTGGCCGAGGACTACGTCACCAAGCCGTACCACTACCCGGAGCTGCGGGCGCGGATCAATCGCGTCCTGCGCCGGCTCGGGGACAAGGTCCCCCGTCAGAGCCTCGCGCTCGGCCCGGACCTGATCCTCGATCTCCATCGTCGGGAGGCCACGGTCGGCGGCCAGACCGTCCAGCTGACCCCGACCGAATCCCGACTCCTCTACGCGCTGGCCGCCAACCTTGGCCAGACCGTGCCCACCGAGACGTTGCTGGCCAGGGGCTGGGCTGAGACGGAGGACGCCGATCCGTCCTACGTGTGGGTGACGATGCGTCGCCTTCGCCAGAAGGTCGAGGTCGATGCCAACCGTCCGGTCCACGTCCAGACGGTCCGCGGGGTCGGCTACCGACTGGTCCTGGCGCCGGGTTGGGGCGCGTCCGATGGCTGATCAGGACGCGCTGCCCCGGAAGGTCGATGCGTCCGACGATCGACCGCCGCGCCTGACCTTCCGGACGCGGCTCACCTTGGCCCTGCTGTTCGCGTCGATCCTTCCGCTGCTCGGATTCGCGGTGATCGTGTTCATCTTCGAGACGCTGCTGGGTCGCGCCGTCGATACCACGCTCATCCAGCTGCTGCTGTTCGGCCTGGCGATCCTGCTTGCCTTCGCGATCCTGTCGTCATTCGCCCTGGCCAACGAGTTGACGTCGCCCCTCCGTTCGATCGTCACGGCCCTCGGCCGGGTGTCGCGGGGCGATGGCGCGAGCCCGATCCCGGTCGTCGGTGACGATGAACTGGCTCGCCTCGCCGACAGCCACAATCGACTGGCCGCCGACCTCCAGCGACGCAATCTGGAGCTCGGCCGGATCCTGGCCTCGATCGACGAGGTATCGCTGCGCGACGACGTCGACGCGCTCGTGGAGCGCACCGGCTCGGACGCGGCAGCGGCATTCGGCCTCATCGATGCCGTCGTCGTGATGGGCGATCCGAGTCAGGTGGTATCGGAGGAGGTGGTGCCCGGTGTATCGCGCCCGCTGCGCGCGATCCTGCGAGCGGGCGGACAGGACCTCGGCGTCCTCATCGGGCGATTGCCCGCGACGCGCAGCTGGGAGCGGGCCGATCAGGACCTGCTCGAGCTCTTCGCCAGCGAGATGGCGGCGGCCATCCGCAATGCCCAGCTGTTCGCCACGGTCGAGGCCCAGAACCGCCAGCTGCTCGAGCTCGACGCGGCCAAGGACGACTTCCTGCGCGGCGTCAGCCACAACCTGCAGACGCCCCTGACCAGCATCCGCGCCTATGCCGAGCAACTCGACGACGCCAGCCCGGACCGCCGACTCGGGATCATCGCCGAGCAATCGGAACGCTTGTCGCGGATGGTCCGCCAGTTGCTCACCGTCACCCG
>DASSII010000132.1:0-15605 GCA_035692005.1 Candidatus Limnocylindrales bacterium
GCGAAGGCGAGAACAAGACCAAGGAAACCATCCGCAAGGCCGATGGCGACGAGAGCCTTGCCGACAAGGTCGGCAACCTCGGCGACGATATCCGTCAGGGCCTGGGCAATGCCGGGGACGACCTCGACAACACGCTCGACCGGGAAGCCGATCGCCACAACGTGGACGACCGCATCTGATTGACGCCCGACGACCGACTCGACGAAACCCCGGCCGGCGCCGGGGTTTCGTCCATCCTTGGGGTATCCTCGCCTCGGCCACCGCACAGGCGCTGGCGCCGAGGGAGTCGGATGGACCAACACCACGCAACGCCCGACGTCGACCGACGTGTCGTGGCCGTCGTCCGGGGGGCCGATCTTGGGGTCGTCGCTGACGCCCTGGCGAAGGGACGCACGACGATCCTCGCGCACTGGCTGGATGCCGCATCGCGCCAGCCGTTCCATGTCGATCATCCCGACCAGGCCGTTGCCGACCATATCCCGGCCCTATTCGACGCGGTGGTCGAGCTGCTGCGACGGCACGCCGAGCCGGGCGACGACGCCCCCCCACCGCTGTCGGATCCGGGAGTCGCCGCCGCGGCAACCCGCCACTCCCAGGCGAGATTCGAGCAGGGCCTCGGGGCGCCCGATGTCGTGACCGAGTTCCGGATCCTGCGTCAGGAGATCGCCCGGTCGCTGACCGGTGTGCTTGACGACGGCACCCCACCGATCGACGTCGTCGGCGGCCTGGCCATCGTGGACGACGCCATCGACGGGGCGGCCACCGTCTGCCTCGCCTCGCTGTACGACCAGCTCGAAGGGCTCCGGGAAACGTTCCTCGCCACGACCCTCCATGACATCCGCCAGCCAGTCACGCTCATCGAGGGATCTTTGCATCTGGCGGACCGTTGGCTCAGCGATCCGGCGTCCGACCCCGGCAAGGTTCGAGATGCGGTCAGCGACGCGCTGTCGGCCACCACCGAGCTGGTGGCCATCATCGACACGCTGAGCGATGCCACGCGGGTCGCGGTCGGCGCCCTCGAGCCGGAACCCGAGCCGGCCAGCCTCGAGGCGATCGTTCGCGGGGCCATCGCGGTCTTCGGCGCCGCCGCCCGCGAGCGTGTCGTGCTGACCGTCCCGTCGGGCAGCCACCTCATCGGGCTGTGGGATCCGGGCCTGATCCATCGGCTGGTCGCCAACCTCGTGGGCAACGCCCTCAAGTACTCCCCGGTCGACCGCCCGGTGCGGGTCAGCATCGAGCCGGGCGACGACCACCACGCGCGGCTCCTCGTCGAGGACGAGGGCCTGGGCATGTCCGCGGAGGAGTTGGCGACCGTCTTCGACCGGTTCAGCCGGGCCGACCGCGTGCGCCAGCAGGGCATCCCCGGGCTGGGTCTGGGTCTGTACGCATGTCGCGGCATCGTGCTGGCCCACGGGGGCACCATCGATCTGCGTTCGGCCGGCCACGACCGAGGGACGACCGTGGAGATCGCCCTCCCGTTGATGGACGAAGCCGCCGGCGAGGACTAGTCCTTCTGGGGTGCGTCGGTCGCACGGCGAGGACCCTTCGAGCTGCGGACCGCGGTGCCCGACCGGGACGGGCGGTGCGCCGAGCCGGCGGCCCGGCGGGATCCCTGCCGCTGCCGCTGGCGCAGCAGCCGGATGACGGCGGCCTCCTCGTCCGGGTCGGCCCCCAGCGGCGGTCGCTCCTGCTCCTCGGCCACTTCGACGAGCGCCCCGCCGAGGGTTCCCTCCAGGTAGGCCTCGAGGATCGCGGGGTGGACGTAACTGCCGCGGGCCACCGCCGGGGTATTGCCGAGGCGATCGGCGGTCGTCCGGATGGCCTCCACGACGTTCCGCTTGGCGGCGGGCGCATGGTCCTCGGGCTGCAGAGCACGCAGGGCTCGATAGGCGAGCACGGTGCCGGCCCAGGTTCGGAAATCCTTGGCCGTGAAGTCACCGCCGGACGCCTCCCGCAGGTAGTCGTTCACATCGTCGGAGGCGACGTCGCGTGGCACCCCGTCGTCATCGAGGTACTGGAAGAGCTCCTGGCCGGGAAGCTCCTGGCAACGCCGCACGAGGGCCGCCAGTCGGCGGTCACGGAGGCCGACCTCGTGCAGGAGACCGGACTTGCCGCGGAACCGGAACCGGATCGCGGTCCCCTCGATGCGGGCGTGTCGGGTGCGCAGCGTCGTGAGCCCGAATGACCGGTTCTCGCGGGCGTATGCCTCGTTGCCGACGCGGATGAGGGTGGTCTCGAGCAGGCGGACGATCGCGGCGACGACTTTCTCGCGCGGCAGGCCCGGGCGGGCGAGGTCAGCCTCGCATCGGGCGCGGATGGCCGGCAGGGCCTTGGCGAAGGCGAGCATCCGGTCGAACTTGTCGGCGCCCCGACGACGGCTCCAATCGGCGTGGTAGCGGTACTGCTTGCGCCCCCGCGCGTCGCGCCCGCTGGCCTGCAGATGGCCGTTCGGGCTGGGTGAGATCCAGACGTCGGTCCATGCCGGGGGAATGGCCAGGGCGGCGATCCGTGCCCGCACCTCCGGATCTCGGATCGGCCGGCCGTCGATGTCGAGGTAGGCGAAGCCACGGCCCGCGCGCCGACGGGTGAACCCGGGCCGCGCATCCGTGGTGTACCGCAGTCCGGCGGCTCGGGCGGCGTCGCGCGGGTCCGGGGCTGAGATGGCCATGGGGGCGACGATACGACCGCCGGTGCACCGGGGAAAGCCCTCGCGACCGTTCGCCACGTGGCTGCAACCTGGCCCGCCCGCTGCAGCATCTGCGCGATAGCCTGCCGTCCGGATACTGCGGACGTCCCATCGCGACACCGAGATTGGGGGAAGTCGCGATGGGACGATTTCACCCGCCGCGGCGCCGCCGCACGAGGAGACCCCCAGGTAATGGAGACCCGCCAGGCCGTCGTCGTCGACGGGGCGACCCGCAGGTTCGGCGATGACGTCGCGGTCGACGACATCAGCCTGTCCGTACCCGAGGGAACGATCCTCGGCATCATCGGCCCGTCCGGGTCGGGCAAGACCACCACCGTCCGGATGCTGACGGGAGCGCTTCCGCCCAGCGAGGGAGCGGTTCGCGTCCTCGGCGAGGACCCACTCAAGTTCCGACGCCAGACGCGCGAACGGATCGGCTACATGCCACAGCAGTTCGCCTTGTATCCCGACCTGACGGCCCGCGAGAACGTGGACTTCGTCGCATCGCTGTTCGGCGTGCTCTGGCGAACGCGGCATCGCCGAACCCGCGAAGTCCTCCAGCTCGTGGATCTGTGGTCGGTCCGTGGCCGCCGCGCGGGTCGTCTGTCCGGCGGCATGCAGCGCCGCCTGGAGCTGGCCGCGGCACTCGTCCACGATCCGCTGATGATCTTCCTCGACGAGCCCACCGCGGGCATCGATCCGCTGCTGCGGGTGACGATCTGGAAGGAGCTCCACCGGCTGCGCGACGATGGCCGCACGCTGCTCGTCACCACCCAGTACGTCAACGAGGCGGAGGAGTGCGATTCGGTCGCGCTCATCTCCGATGGACGGCTCATCGCCAGCGGCACACCGGCCGACCTGCGTCGCCAGGCCTTCGGGGGCGACGTCCTGGCGATCGAGGCGACCGGCGATGTCGACACCGGGTCCCTCCGTTCGCTCGCCTCCGTGGTCCGGGTCGAGCAACGCGGCCCGAAGGAGCTGCGGGTCACCGTCGACGACGCCGGCCAGGCCATGCCCGAGGTGGTCGAGGCCATCACCTCGCGTGGCGGTGAGGTGGCCTCGGCGTCGGAGGCGCGCCCGTCGTTCGACGAGGTGTTCGCCGTCCTCGTCGAGCGTGACCGCGCCAGTCGCCCGACACCTCGGGCCGACGAGGAGGCCAGCTGATGCGCCCCATCCTCGCGGTCGTCATCCGGCTGCTCGCCTTCGTCGGCAAGGAGCTCATCGAGACCCTCCGTCGGCCGGGCGCCATCGTCAGCCTCATCCTCGGCCCGTTCCTGATCATGGCCGTCTTCGGCCTGGGCTACAGCGGCGTCAAACGGCCCCTCGAGACGGTCGTCGTTGCCCCCGCCTCCAGCCAGCTGCCGTCCGACGCCGCCGCCTATCAGGCACTCGCCGGTGAGGCCCTGCACATCGACGAGGTCACCCGCGACCGTGATGCCGCCGAGGCGCGCTTGCGTGCCGGAGTCATCGACGTCGTCATCGTCGCGCCCGAAGACCCCGAGGCCCAGTTCCGGGCCGGCAAGCAGTCGGTCATCGAGGTGCTCGTCGACGAGGTCGACCCGGTCGCCGAGAACTACGCGGTGTTCCTCGGTTCCGGCCTCGCCAGCGCCGTCAATCGCGAGGTGATCCGACGCGTGGCCGAGGAGGGTCAGGGCTACGCGGTCGCGGCCGGTGAGCCCGACGCCGAGGCGATCCCACCGGACGTCGTCGCCGCCCCGACGCGATCCGAGCTCGTCAATGCCGCTCCGTCCCGACCCGGCGTCATCTCCTTCTTCGCGCCGGCGGTGCTGGCGCTGATCCTCCAGCACCTGGCCGTCACGCTCATCGCGATGTCCCTCGTGCGCGAGCGGACCAGCGGCCTCATCGAGCTGTTCCGGATCGCGCCGGTGAGCACAGCCGAGGTGATGATCGGCAAGATCCTGGCCTTCGGGATCCTCGGGGCCGCGATCGGGGCGATCACGATCGCGCTCATGATCGTCGGCTTCCACGTGCCAGCCATCGGGCCGCCCGGCGCCATCGCCCTGGCGGTCGGCCTGCTGCTGCTCGCGTCGCTCGGGCTGGGTCTATTGATCGCCGTCCTGTCCGACTCCGAGCGACAAGCCGTCCAGCTGTCGCTGCTCGTCCTGCTGGCGTCCGTGTTCTTCAGCGGCTTCGTCCTGTCCATCGACGAGTTCAGCGAGCCGGTCCGTGCCGTCGCCTATGCGCTGCCGGTGACCCATGGCATCCGCCTGCTCCAGGACCTGATGCTGCGCGGGACGACGAACCACGCCTGGGAATTCCTCGCTCTCGGGGTCATCGCCGCGGTCACGCTGGTCGCCGCGTGGCTGATCCTCCGTCGCGGGATGGCGCGCGCCTGACCGTCGCTGGCACGGGACTGCAACGCGCCGGGGGATCGGTCCGTGCGGCCCGTTGCGGCCTCGCTGCCATGGTTGCCCTCGATGGCACCCGCAGTCCGATCGTGGCGACGTCCGGTCGTGGCGACGAGCCGGTGCCTGACCACGAACCCCAGGAGCTGCCATGTCCACAGAACCACGACGCGACCCGACCGCCGACCCGAATCGAACGGAGGGTCTCGATCCGGGCGCGTTCATCGGCCACGAGCGCGAGCGCGAGGCGCAAACCATCCCCGGCGGCGTCGGGCCGAAGGATGAGCGGATCGCTGCCAACAGCACCCAGTCAGGCTCCCGGATCGAACCGGATCAGCCCGCCGGCCACCGCGAGGGCGCTCCGGCGGACGACGATGCGACGCGGGAGGCGGGACAAGACCGCTGATCGGCGGCTGCGTCCCACATCGCGCCGCATGCCATCCGGCCCCAGCCCATGACCGAGCCGTCCATCGAGCCGTCCCCAGCGACACCCCAGCCCGCCCCGCCGACCGGGGCGGCGTTGCTGCGCGTCCTCGTCGGCGGTGAAGCCTCCCAGATGTCGTACCGCGACTTCCTCGACACGCTGGGCGTGGCCGTCTACACGACCGACGCCGATGGACGGATCACCTTCTACAACGAGGCGGCGGCCGCGTTCTGGGGCCGGCGCCCCGAGGAAGGCGAGCTGTGGTGCGGTTCGTGGCGGCTGTTCTGGCCCGATGGACGGCCGATGCGCCACGACGAGTGCCCCATGGCGGCGGCACTTCAGGAGGACCGCGAAGTCCGCGGCGTGGAGACCGTGGCCGAGCGGCCGGACGGCAGCCGAGTCTCGTTCGTGCCCTACCCGTCACCGTTGCACGACGCCTTCGGACGGGTCATCGGCGCGGTCAACGTCCTGGTCGATGTGACCGAGCGCACCCGCATCGAGGAATCGTTGCGGGCGACCGCCGCCTCCCTGCAGGCCAGCGCCGACGCGCTGCGCGACTCGAACGCCGTCAAGGACGAGTTCCTCGGCCTCGTGTCGCACGAGCTGCGCACCCCGGTCACGACGATCTTCGGCAACGCGCGACTGCTCAACGACCGGGGCGATCGTCTTGACGATGCGGCCCGTCGATCGATGGTCGACGACATCGCGGCCGACTCGGACCGGCTCCTCGCGATCATCGAGAACCTGCTGCTGCTGACCCGGCTGGGGGCCGGCATGCACATCGACCTCGAACCCCAGATCCTCGATCACATCGTGGCCAGGACGGTCGACTCCTTCCGCCGGCGGCACCCGACCCGGAGCGTGATCCTCCAGCAGACCAGGGGGCACATCGTCGTCGATGCCGATCGGACAGCGCTCGAGCTCGTGCTCGAGAACCTGCTCGGCAACGCCGACAAGTACAGTCCCGACTCGACCGACATCGAAGTCGCCCTGTCGGTGCATGCCGGCGAGAGCCGGCTCCGCGTCGCCGACCGGGGCATCGGCATCGACCCGATCGAGGCGGACCAGGTGTTCGAGCCCTTCTACCGGGGCGAGGAGGCCAGGTCGACCGCGAACGGGGTCGGGATCGGCCTGGCCGTGTGTCGACGGGTCATCGAGATCCAGGGCGGCCGGATCTGGGTGGACGCTCGCCCCGGCGGCGGAACCGAGGTCACCGTCGCGATGCCGATCGCGGCCGACGACGACTGACGGGTCCGCCACCAGCGCTGGCCAGGGCGAAGTCAGTGCAGCAGTTCGCGAGCGACGAGGATCACCGACTGCTGCGCGGACCCGGCACGCCACACGAACTCGATGAGCCGCACGCGCTCGGTGCACCCGTCAGTGAGCGGCCGCCCCGCGACGCGTCCCGCCGCTGCCGCGGGCGGAGCGTCGTTGGCGTCGACGGGGGCGCGGGTCGTTGGGATCGCGGGCAGCCTCATCGCTGGGTCGTCGGGTCCTCGATGTCCGCCGCGTCAGGGGCGCCCGGGCCCTCCTCCAACAAGCGATCGACCGCATCCTCGGCGGGCTGCGACCGCTCGCTGGTGCCCGGCCCGGGATCGTCGGCGACGTCTGGTCGAGTGGCGGCCGGCATCGCGGCCGGGTCGATCGGGTCGCTGGGATGCATGGATGGTCGGGGACCGGTCATCGGGCGTCCGTCCGGCTCTTGGCGGACCCTGATCGCTGCGCCTTGGTCTCGCCCTGCTCGCGCCGTTCCTTGTTCACGGTCCGCGCCGCACGCTCCTCTGCCTCGTCCTCGCCGACACCACGGTCCTCGTACGAATCCTTGATGTGCTCGTACTGTCGTTCTCGCTTGTCGCTCCAGGCCTTCTGCGGCATCGCGCACCTCCTGACGTCAGGTCCACCGCAACGCGGACCCGCACAGCGTGCGTCGAAGGGCATCGAGGCGGGCCTGTCGGACGGCCCGTGTCCCATGGCAGCCGCGTGCCAAAGCGCGCCTGGCAGGACTCAGCTGCGGCCGGCGATCCCGCTGCCGATCCGGTCGGATCGGCGCGTGGCGAGTCGTTCAGGCGGGATGACCGAATCGCGTCGAGCCAATCCCTCTCGCAGGGAATCCGCGCTGCCGCCGGCGAGGACGCTGCGATAGACCGCCTCGTACGCGTCGGTCATCCGCTCCACGGAGAAGCGATCGAGGACGGACGCCCGGATCTCCTCGCGATCGAGGGTCGCCACGCGATCGACGGTGAACGCCATGCCGGTCACGTCGTCCCCGAAGAACCCATCGATGCCCTCGCGCAGGATCTCGGGCAGCGCCCCGATCCGACGGGCGATGAGCGGCGTGCCGCAGGCGAGCGCCTCGATGGCCACGAGGCCGAACGGTTCCGGCCAGGCCCCCGGCATCAGCGCCGCGTAGCTCTCCGCGAGCAGTTGGTCACGGTCGGCCTGGGACAGCTCGCCGAGGAACTCGACGCTCGAGCCGGCGGCTTCGAGGGCCGGCTTGAAGACCGCGTCGTAGTACTCGCGCTCCGACCCACCGGGCGCGACCTTGGCGGCGATGCGGAGCGATCGCCCGGCGGCCTGGGCGATCTCGATCGCCTCGACGATGCCCTTCTCCGGGGCGACGCGGCCGACGAAGCAGAGCGCCTCGGTCCGCCGCTTGCCGAACGGCGCATCGGTCAGGCGCAGGCCGTTGTGCACGACCGCGGCCCACGGCACTTCCGGGTGGGTCCCGGCCTGATTGCGGCTGATGGCGACCAGGCCACCGGGCGGATCGGCGAACAGGTCCTGGGCATACGGCAGGTCCAGGCGACCGTGGAACGTGGACACGACCGGCACCGGGCTGACCCGGGCGAGCAGCAGGCTGATCCACTCGAGATGCGAGTGGATGACGTCGAATTCGGTCGCGTGGGCGAGCACCTGATGCAGGGTCTGCTGCATGTACGGCAGCGAGTCCCCGGCGTAGCCGATCGGGCGGAGCGCCTCGGGGACGGTCTCGATGTGGCGGCCGGGGATGACCGAATCGCCGCTGGCGAACGTCGTCACCGCGTGGCCCCGACGGTCGAGTTCGACGACCAGGCCGTGGACGATGCGTTCGGTGCCGCCATACGCCAGGGGCGGCACCCGTTCGAACGGCGGGGCGACCTGGGCGATCCTGAGGCTAGGCGACATGACGGACCTCGAACGAGACGGCGTCGACCGCAAGCCCGTCGCGGGACGGGTCTTGCGGTCCGAGCGCCTGGTCGAGCCGCGCGGGGCTCGACCGCTGGACAGGGAGTCTAGACCGTCCGGCGGTCGTTGGGGTCGAGCGAGCCCGATTCCTCGGCCTCTTCCTCGGCCTGATCGCCGACGCCGGCTCCACCGGCGGCACCGACCGCGCCACCGACGACCGCGCCGGGGGGCCCACCGACGGCCATCCCGAGGGCTGCGCCCGCGGCGCCACCGGCCAGGGCTCCGCCGCCGGATCCGGCTTCGTCATCACCTTCGGCGGCCTCACCGGCCACGGCCCCGACGACGGCGCCGACGCCGCCACCGACCACCGCACCGACCGGTCCGCCGACCGCCATCCCGACGGCCGCGCCGCCGAGGGCGCCGGCACCGGCACCCATCGCTTCCTTGCCGCCTTCCTCATTCTCGACGGCGGTCTCGCCGCGGTCGACGGTCCGGTCGTAGGCGGCGCTGGCGTCCGCTTCGCTCGTGCCGAGAGGACGGCCGGGGGCGAGCGGATCCTCGACGCGCGGACGGTCTTCGAGAAGCTCGTCGGTCTCCGGGTTGCGGTCGCGATCGTTGATCATGCTGGAACCTCCAAGAGGGTCGGCCGCCCTCAAGGACGGCCATGTCCCTGACCGTAGCGGGGGTCCGCCGCGCCGGACGTCAACCCGCGACGGGGCGCCGTATCAGCGGGGTTGCAGTGGCCCCGGGCCCTCCTCGGCGAGGTCCATATACTTCGTCGATCACGCCCCGTGCTGGAGGCCGCGGCCATATCGGACGGACAGGGAATGGCGGGGCGCGCGTCGGGGCGCGCGTCGGAACGCGCGTCGGAACGCGCGTCGGGACGCGCGCAAGGCGCCATCGATCGTGCGAGCGACATCCGCTTCGGCACGCCGCAGGCGCTCGTCGTCGGATTGTTCGTCGGATGGGGCGCGGTCGCCCTCAAGGCAGCACTGAACGAGGCCATCGGGGACGACACGGGCTACGTCCTGCTGATGGCGGCGACGGTGGCGGCCGCCTGGTTCGGCGGCCTGACCGGCGGCCTGACGGCGACCGTCACAGCTGTCGTCCTCAACGCCGTGATCATCCTCGAAAGCCAGGTCCTGCCGCTCGGGCGCGTCGAGCAGGTGCGCCAGATCCTGTATCTGCTGATCGCCAGTGGCACGGCCCTGCTCATCGCCTCGCGACGCGCCTCGCGCGATCGACTGGTGGACGCCCTCGACGAAGTCGCCAGCCTGGCCGAGAAAGTCGAGGCCCGCGACGAGCGGCTGGAGTTCATGCTGGCCGCGTCGGGCACGGGCTTCTGGGAATGGGATCTGCTGGACGGTCGCCTGCAATGGTCCGATGCGATCTTCCGCCAGCACGGCATCGAGCCCGCCGCCGAGGCCCCGCCGTTCGAGGTCTACCTCGACACGATCCATCCCGACGACCGCGAGACCTTCCAGGGCGCGGTGGCGGCCGCGGTGGAGTCGGGGGTGCCGCTCGATCTCGACTTCCGGGTCGTCTGGCC
The DNA here is from genome assembly GCA_035692005.1 of Candidatus Limnocylindrales bacterium. Classification (GTDB taxonomy): domain Bacteria; phylum Chloroflexota; class Limnocylindria; order Limnocylindrales; family CSP1-4; genus SPCO01. Next base: position 10,191 of record DASSII010000132.1, read on the forward strand.
GGACGGCTCGATCCATTGGACGCACGGTGCCGGTCGGGTACAGCGCGATGAGGCCGGCCGGCCCATCCGGATGCTGGGCACGGGACAGGACGTCACCGAACGCCACCGGACGATCGAAGAGCGCGACCGCCTGCTGGCCGAAGAACGGCAGGCACGCGAGTTCCGCGAAGCGTTCGTCGACGTCATCAGCCATGAGCTGCGGACGCCGATCACGACGATCCTCGGGCTGACCCAGATCCTGGCCAAGCCCGGCCGCACGGACGACGAAGCGTCGCGGATGGCGCTGCTCGAGGACATCCGCTCGGAGTCCGAGCGACTCCACCGACTCGTCGAGGACCTGCTGGTCATGAGTCGGGTCGAGCGTGGGCGCCTGGTCGTCGAAGCGGAGCCACTCGAGCCGCGTCGCCTGCTCGCCCGGGTCGTCGCCCGCGGAGCGCACGAGCTGCCGTCGATCAAGGTCGAGACGCGCCTCGAGCGCGACCTGCCGATCGTCGCCGGCGAGGCGACCTACGTGGCGCAGATCCTGCTGAATCTGCTCGGCAACGCCGCCAAGTACACGCCGCCCGGGACACATGTCGTGGTCTCGGCCCAGCGCAAGGGGACCGACGTCGAGGTGCGCGTGGCCGACGACGGCCCGGGCATCCCGGAGGCGTCGGTGCCCAAGGTGTTCGAGCTGTTCTACCGCGATCCCGAGAGTGCCAGGACGGTGGCCGGCTCCGGCATCGGCCTGTTCGTGTGCGCCAGCCTGGTCGATGCGATGGGTGGGCACATCTGGGCCAAACGTCGACCCGAGGGCGGCTCGGAGTTCGGCTTCACCCTGCGCGGGCTGGAGGGTGACGCGGTGGACGCCGACGATCTGGTCGAGGACGCCGTCATCGGCTGACGGTCCCGACCGCGCCCGGATGCCACCGGACGCGCGCGCTACACGCTGAGCGGATCGAGCTTGTCGGGGTCGATGTCGAGCTCGCCGATCGCCTTGGCCGCCTTGGCCGGGCTGAGGGCACCACAGCGGGCCAGGGACGCGAGCGTCGCGGCCGCGATGTGCGGCGGGTCGATCTCGAACAGCGTGCGCAGTGCCTCGCGTGTCCCGCTGCGGCCGAACCCATCGGTTCCGAGCGGCACGAAGGGCGCCGGCACCCAGCGCGCGACCATGTCCGGTAGGGACTTCATCCAGTCGGTCGCCGCGATGATCGGGCCCCCGTCCGCGGTCAGCACCTGGCTGACGATCGGCGCGCGCGGGGTCTTGGCATCGGGGTGGAGCCGGTTCCAGCGCTCCACCTGGAGCGCGTCTCGGCGCAGGAGCGGGAAGGACGGCGCGCTGTAGACCTCGGCGGCGACGCCGAATCGTTCGGCGAGCAGGTCGCGCGCGGCGAGGACCTGGTTGAGGATCGAGCCCGATCCGACCAGACGGGCCGGGTGGGCGGCCTTGCCGAGATCCGGCGCCGACTCGTAGCGATAGATGCCGCGCAGGATGTCCGCGTCGGACAGGTCCGCTCGACGGGCCGGCTGCGCGTAGTTCTCGTTGTACAGGGTGACGTAGTAGTAGACGTCCTCCGGCGAGGCGCCGTACATCCGCTCGATCCCGTCGCGCACGATCGTCGACAGCTCGTACGCGAAGGCGGGGTCGTAGCCGCGGACATTCGGCACCGTCGAGGCGAGGATGTGACTGTGGCCGTCGTCGTGCTGGAGTCCCTCCCCGGCCAGCGTCGTGCGTCCGGCCGTGGCGGCCATCAGGAAGCCGCGGCCACGCGCGTCGCCGAACGCCCACATCTGGTCGCCGGTCCGCTGGAACCCGAACATCGAGTAGAAGATGTAGAACGGCACGACCGGGTGGCCGTGCGTCGCGTAGGCCGTGCCGGCCGCCTGCAGGCTGGCCATCGAACCGGACTCGGTGATGCCTTCCTCGAGGACCTGGCCATCGGTCGCCTCGCGATACGACAGCACCAGGTCGGAATCGACCGGCTCGTAGCGCTGGCCGAGGGCGGCGTAGATGCCGACCTCCTTGAACAGCGGGTCCATCCCGAACGTGCGCGCCTCGTCGGGGATGATCGGCACGATGCGCGGACCGATCTGCTTGTCCCGGATGAGGTTGCGCAGGATCCGGCTGAAGACCATCGTCGTCGACACCGGGGTCGTGCTCCCGGCGGCGAACTCCTGGTCGACCTCCGGGCCGGGGGCCGGTAGCGGCTTCGACCGGTCCGCCCGCTTGGGCAGCGGTCCCCCGAGCGCCCGCCGGCGGTCGAGCAGATAGCGAACCTCGTCGGACTCCGGGCCCGGGTGGTAGTACGGCGCGTCCTTGAGCTTGCTGTCGGGGATCGGCAGCTCGAGCCGGTCGCGGAAGACCTTGAGCTCGTTCTCGGACAGCTTCTTGGCCTGGTGGGTGACGTTACGGGCCTCGACGCCGGAACCGAGGGTCCAGCCCTTGACGGTCTTGGCGAGGATGACCGTCGGGGCGCCCTGGAATTCGGTCGCTGCCTTGTACGCCGCATACACCTTGCGGTAGTCGTGGCCGCCCCGGCGGAGTTTGGCCAGGTCGTCGTCGGACAGGTGCTCGACGAGCTTGCGCAGGCGCTGGTCAGGCCCGAAGAAGTGCTCCCGGATGTACGCCCCGCCGGCGACGCTGAACTTCTGGAACTCGCCGTCCAGAGTGTCGTTCATCTGCTGCACGAGCGCGCCGTCGACGTCGCGCGCCAGCAGGTCGTCCCATTCGCGCGCCCAGATGACCTTGATGACGTTCCAGCCCGCGCCGCGGAAGACGGCCTCAAGCTCCTGGATGATCTTGCCGTTGCCGCGCACCGGACCGTCGAGGCGCTGCAGGTTGCAGTTCACCACGAACGTCAGGTTGTCGAGCCCTTCGCGCGAGGCGAGCGACAGGGCGGCGGTCGATTCGGGCTCGTCCATCTCGCCGTCGCCGAGGAACGCCCAGACCCGCGAGTTCGAGGTGTCCAGCTGGCCGCGGTTGTGGAGGTACCGATTGAACCGGGCCTGGTAGATGGCGCTGATGGGGCCGAGGCCCATCGACACGGTCGGGAACTCCCAGAAGTCGGGCATCAGTCTGGGGTGGGGATACGAGCTCAGCCCGATACCCGGGATCTCTTCGCGGCGGAAATGATCGAGCTGGTCCTCGGTCAGCCGGCCTTCGAGGAAGGCCCGCGCGTACATGCCCGGGGCGGCGTGGCCCTGATAGAAGACCTGGTCGCCGCTGCCCTCGCCATCCTTGCCCCGGAAGAAATGGTTGAAGCCCGTCTCGTACAGGCTCGCGCTGCTGGCGTAGGTCGACAGGTGACCGCCGATGCCCGGGAAGCGCGTGTTGGCCCGCAGGACCATGGCGACCGCATTCCAGCGGATGATCCGCCGGATGCGCAGCTCGATCGCCTCGTCGCCCGGGAAGTCGGGCTCCTGCTCGGGGCTGATCGTGTTGATGTAGCGCGTCTGGGTCAGCGGCGGCAGGCCGATCTGCAGCTGACGGGCCCGCTTGAGCAGCTTGTAGACGAGGAATCGCGCGCGCGTCTCGCCCGCCTGCTCGACGACCTGGTCGAGCGAGGCGAGCCAGTCGTCCGTCTCGTCGGGATCGATGTCGGGAAGCTGGTGCTTGAATTCGTCGAAGTACATGCGGGCTGGGCTCCAGGGCGACACGCGGGCCGCGGTCAACGTCGGGCGGTCGACCGCCGGCGAGGGATGGTGATCCGGGGATCGGTCATACCGGCTCGAGCCGGAGGGTCAGGTCGAGGACGTCGGCGCGGACCATCTTCGGGGTGGCCGGATCCGTCGGGTACTTGCGCAGGAAGGCCTGCGATGTCCGCTCGATGGAGGCCGGGTCGGTGGCCGGGATCGCGGTCGCCGCGAACCGCCGCCCGTCGACGTGCAGCGCGACGGCGGGGTTGGCCAGGGCTTCCCGGTACCAGCGCGCGTCGGGTCCGCGGTACGAACGGATGAAGACCTCGCCGTCATCGACGACGGCCCAGATGATGGTGCGATGGACGGGACCATCGTGGCCGGTCGTCTCGATCTCGACCTCCTCGGTCCCATCGATCAGGGCGAGGTCGTCCACTCCGAAAGGCATGCTCAAAGCGTAGCCCAAACGCTCGGCCGAGGCAGCCGCCGGCGATCGGCGCCTGCGGACGATGTCGCCGCCGGCGCCGTCTGCTGGGTCGCGGCGTCCGCAGAGGTCGCGGCGCCCGAAGGGTGCCGGGCGTCCGATGGGCTCGGCCGCGCCACGCGGATGGCCCCCGCTGTAATGCCGATGTAACCAGATTGCAAGGTCGGGCGGCCATCGGCGTCAGCCGATGGCCGCGATGCTGGCAGGGCCGACCGGCCCGCACTTGCCGCTCCGGCATCGACCGACACTCCCACCACCACCACCACCAAGGAGACCTCCCACATGTCGGATCACCGCGATACCGTCGTCGTCAAGGATGGCGGCTCGAGCTCGAGCCTCATCCTCGCCGTCATCGTCATCCTCGTCGTCCTCGCCGGCGCGTGGTACTTCCTGATGGGCCCCGGCGCGGGGAGTTCGAACCAGGGCAGCGACATCAACGTCAACGTGCAGCTGCCGAGCGTCGCACCCGTTGCATCCTGAGTCCCGACACGCGGTCGGCGCCCGATCGGATCGGGCGCCGGACGTGACGTTCTTGTCCTTGTCCTTCACCATGGCCAGCGGAGGTCCACGTTGAGTACCCAGCCTCTCGTGCTCGTCGCCGACGACGAACCGCGGATCACCAAGCTCGTGTCCATCGCCCTCGGCGAGGAAGGGTTTCGCGTCGTTACCGCGAACGGCGGGGAGGACGCCCTCCAGAAGGCCGAGGAGGTCCGACCGGACATCGTCCTGCTCGACATCGTCATGCCGGACCTCGACGGGATCGAGGTGATGCGCCAGTTGCGTGAACGGCGGCCGGTCGCCGTCATCCTGCTCACCGCAAAAGGCTCGACCGCTGACAAGGCCAAGGGGCTCGATCTCGGCGCGGACGACTACATCGCCAAGCCGTTCCATCCGGACGAACTCGCGGCGCGTGTCCGCGCGGTGCTCCGACGGTCCTCCGGGGCGAGTCCCGGGTCCGGGGTCCTCACCTTCGACGACATCGAGATCGATCTCGAGCGGCGGATGGTGAGCCGGAACGGGGAGCTGGTCCAGCTGTCACGCACCGAGTGGCTGCTGCTGCAGCACCTCGCGGCCAACGCCGGCAAGGTCGTGCTCCACACCGAGCTGCTGACCAAGGTGTGGGGGCCCGAGTACCGCGACGATCTCCAGTACCTGCGGGTCTGGGTCTCGCGCGTGCGCCGCAAGCTCGGCGCCGAACCAGGCGAGCCGGGCCGCATCAAGACCTTCCAGGGCATCGGCTACCTGCTCGATGTCGAACCCCCGGTGCCGCCGGAAACGGTCGCGCCCGCGCCCCCACCGGACGAACGGTCCGCCCT
>DASSII010000133.1:0-31820 GCA_035692005.1 Candidatus Limnocylindrales bacterium
GGACTCGGCCGAGAGGTCCTCGTTGAGCAGGAGTTGGGAGCCGCCGTAGATCGAGGTGATGGGCGTTCGGAGCTCGTGCGACAGCACCCCGAGAAACGCCTCGCGCAACGTCCCGGCTGCTGCCCGATCAAGGGACTCGCCCTGGGCGATCGCACCGATCGACCGGCCGCTGTGGTCGATGATCGGGACGACGCTCAGCAGGACACGTGCCTGGGTGCCGTCGGCTCGTCCGATCGTGCGCTCCTCGCTCGGGCTGGCGCGTCCTTGCTCGAGCGCCAGGGCGATCGGGTCGGGCGCGCCGCCGATGGCCGGGGCGTCGGCGCCCACCAGCCGCAGCCAGGCCCGATTGCGGTAGCCGACGGAGGCGTCCCGACGGAAGACAGCGACGGCCGCGGGCGAGCTTTCGACGATGCTGGCAAGGACGTCACGCACGACCGGACGATCGGCCACGACGTGTGCAGCCTCGTTCTGCCGGTAGGGACTCCGCTCGGGGTGGGTCGCGGGCTGCGCGGTCATGGAGCCGACCAGCGACGCGTCATCGGGAGACGTCACGGCCGCTCGTGCCGCTCGTGCGCTGGACCATATCGACTCTCCATGCTGACGGGATGTGGCTCCCGGACCCCCAGTGGTACAGGAGCCACACACCCCAGCCTGGGCCGAACGGCGTCACGGTCGGTCACGCGTGGATCGGCGCGGGCGTTGCACGCGCCTCACGACTCTTGGCCCGGCTCGTCGGCGAGGCCCGGCACATGCAAGAAGACCCACCGTGACCGGTGGGTCTGCTTGCGTTCGAATGGGATCGAGCCCAGGACTGGGCCCGAACGATCAGATGGGGCCGCGTCCGACCCTGCCCCGTCCGGTGACCATCCCGACCACCACGACGACGATGATCGCGCCGATGGTCGCGACGACGATGGAGCTGATGTCCAGCGCGCCGTTGATGTAGTCCTTGTTGAACAGGACCCCGGCGAGGAATCCACCGACCAGTGCGCCGACGATGCCGAGCACGATGTGGCCGATGACGCCCATTCCCTCGTCACCCTTGACAAGGAAACCGGCAAGGTACCCGGCGATGGCGCCGAGCACGATCCACGCGATGATGTTCATGAGTTACCTCCATCCCTGACGGGCCGCTGCCCGATCATTCCGTTGCCCGCCATGCGGGTCACTCCAAATGTCCGTCGAATCCGCGGGTCAGGGGACTACGGCGATGGCGTCGGGCATAACAACCGCATCACGCCGGGGCAGATGCCGCCCCGGCGGCGGTGTCCTGACGAGCTCAGGAGGCCGACGGCGACGCGGCGTCGCTCGGCATGCCCGAGTCACTCGGCATGGCCGAGTCGCTCGGCAGCTCCGACCCGATCGGGGCGAGGGTTTCGGTGCCGGTCGAGCTGCCGGTGCCCGTCGACGAGCAGGCGACGAGGCTGGCCCCCAGGGCCAGGATGAGGATGAGTCGCTTGAGCATGTGGATACCTCCAGGGGGGTGTCGGCGCTCGCAGTCGGAGCGCGGGGGGTGGGTCCGTTCGGGACCAGCCTGACCGTAGTCGCCGGGGTTTATCGGCCATGCTGTCGGTGGGGTCCGGGGCGTTGCAGGGGAGTGCCATTCCGGCGTTGTCATGCAGGCGCGATGCGGCGGCGGGCCACCGTCGTGCGCCTGCGCAGCTGCACCACCGACGATGAGCCGGCTCAACCCGACCGGCGACCGGGCCGGCCATCAGGAGACCCGATCGAAGATGCTGGATCAAGCAGATGCACGAACCGCGACGCGCGAGCTCGACAGCTCCGCCGATCGCGCGATGATCGCGCTGCAGTACGTGACCGCCCTGATCGCGGCCGCTGCGGCGCTCTTGCTGGCGAACATCCACTGAGTCGCATCACCGCCCGCCTGTTCGATGCGGCCGGCCACGACCGCTGGGTCGACCTCGACCGCGATACCGTCGGCTCGCTTGGCGGCGAACAGCTGCTGTGGGTCGACGTCGAGCGCGATCCCGAGGACGATGACGAGCTGCACACGGTCGCCGACGCCCTCCGCTTGACCGAGGCGGACCTCGATCGGATCGGAACCGACACCGGTCGCGCCCGCCTCACGCGCACGACCGACCGCCTTCACCTGACCCTCGAGACGCTCGAGCCGGCCGACGACGGCGAAGACGCCTCCAGCCTCGTACGCCGCGAGATCGATCTGGTGGCCGCCCCCAACGTCGTGCTCACCGTCCACGCCGGGCAGGTTGCGGCACTCCAGCGGTTCCGAGACGGGCTCGAGGGCGAGACGCACCTTGGGATGCTCAGCGCGGGCGCCCTGCTGTCGTCGCTGGTCGACGAGCTGCTGGTCGGCTACTTCCTGCTGGTCGAGTCGATCGAGCGGGACATCGACGCCCTCGATCAGCGGGCGTTGCACGGTGGGCGCGGGGATGACGTCCTGCGCGAGATCGTCGGCCTGCGGCGGCGGATCGGCTTCATCCGCCGCACGCTCGCCCCGCACCGCGACGCCCTGTCGACCCTCGGACTGCCCGAGATGGGCATGGCCGAGACGGTCGGCGACCCGTGGCCCGGTCTGGTCGACCGCCTCGAGGCGGTCATGGCGGCCACCGAGTCGCTGCGCGACGGGCTGCTCGGGACATTCGACATCCACATGGGGCGGATGTCCCAGCGGGCCAACGACGTGATGCGCGTGCTGACGGTCCTGTCGGCGGTCCTCCTGCCGGGCGTGGTCCTGGCCGGGGTCATGGGCATGAACTTCAAGCTGCCGTTCTTCGACGACAGCGGCAACTTCTGGGTGGTCATCGCGGCCATGGCGATCTTCGCCGTCGTCATCCTGAGCGTCGCCCGCTGGCGCCGCTGGCTGTGATCCCGAGCCCCTGCTCAGTCCCGCCCGGCGCTGGCCGCATCCGGCAGCGACCGCTCATACCCATCGGCGGTCTCGTCGTCGGGCGCTTCGATGGCACCTGGATCCTGGGCCACCGGGGTCTCACGGGCCTGGAGGCGCTGCAGGACGATCTCGATGGCCGCCGCGACCGGGACCGCCAGGAAGGCGCCGACGATGCCCCCCGCCGCGGATCCGATGAGCAGACTGACGAGCACCAGCAACGACGAGATGCCGATCGTGTTGCGCATGACCATCGGCACCAGCACGGTGCCCTCGATGAACTGCAGCACGACGTAGATGCCCGCGACGACCAGCGCGAGTTGCGGTGACACCGTCGCGGCGACGAGGAACGCCGGGATGGCCCCGAGCAGCGGGCCGACGATGGGGATCGCCTCAGTCAGGGCCGCGATGAGGCCGAGCAGCACCGCCCCGGGCAGGCCCAGCAGCGTGTAGGCGACCCCGGTCGCGACGCCGATGGAACCCATCAGGATGAGCTGCCCGCGGACCCACAGCCCCAGTCGCGTCTCGACCGCGTTCCAGGCGTCGCGGACGCCGGCTCGTCGATGGGCCGGCAGGTAGGCGAGGGCGTAGCGCTGCAGGCGGGCGTGCTCGGTGAGCCAGAAGAAGACGATGGCGAGCATCGTGAACAGGGCCACGACGGCCTCCGCCACGGCCGTCCCGACCTTGACCACCTCGTCGGGGTTGGGTGGCGGCGCTGGGGCGAAGATCTCGGACACCGACTCGACGAGAGCGGTCACCGACGTCGATAGCGCCACGGGGCGGAGGTCGGCGGCCCACGCTCGGACCTGCTCGAAGAACGGTGGCAGCGAGGCGATGATGGCCTGCCCCTGGTTCACCGCGGCCGGGACGACGACGAACGCGAATCCGAGGACGATCACGAAGAACGACACGTAGACGACGAGGATCGTGCCCGCCCGACCCACGAGCGGGAGTCGCTCGCGCAGCCAGCCGACCGCCGGCTCGAGCGCAGAGGCAAGCAGGACCGACACGAACAGCAGCAGGAGCACGCTGCTCGCCGCGACCCCGAGGCCGATCAGGCCGACGACCAGCGCCACCCCGATGGCGAGTCCCATCCCGCGGATCACCCACGGCCGCAGTTCCGAGCGCACTGGGCGTCCTCCTAGGTCAGATCCGCGGATCCATCGGACCCGGGCACGATATCAGCCGACGCCCGTCACGGAGCCGACGTCGGCGTCGGCGGTGGCGGGGTCGGTTCCGGCTTGGGAGGTTTGCCATGTCCCCGGCCGTCGCCGTGATCCCCTCCGCCGCCGCCACGGTCCGCCTTGGGCTTGTGCGGCGCCGGACGGTAGCACGCCCCGTACAGCGGTCCACCCCAGCCGGTCTTGTGCCAGAAATACGCCGTCGCCGAGTCATAGCGACCGACGGCGCCGACGCCCGAGCGCGCGCGTCGCAGCCAATCGGCGACGTCGGCCTGCCACGCCGTCCGACCGATCTCCGCCTTGACCGGATCGACCCGCCAGCCGCCGCAGGCCGCCCGGTACAGCAGCCCGTCCGGATCGACCGCCTTGGCCGCGCCCGGCTGCGTGCCGCGGATGAACCACTCCTTCATCGTGTCGCGGGTCCACGGACCGGGCTTGCCACCCGACCACGCATCGATCGTGGCCGACACGACGCCCTTCGGCCGCTTGAAGTTGGTGGCTGCCCAGCGACGCGTGTAGTCGCGCATGAATGCCCGCCACAAGGGAGCCGGCGCCGTCAGCGACGTGGCGGGATCCTTGCCGCGCGGGAAGGAGTGATCGCTGTTGCCCATCCAGATACCGACCGCCAGGCCCACGCCATCGGCGTTCGGCGGCAGGAACCCGTAGGTGGCCAGGTCGCGCGCGTCGTTCGTCGTGCCGGTCTTGACCGCGGCTGGCCGATGTCGGCCGTTCGAGGTGTTGCGCAGCTCGGTCCTCGCGGCCCAGATGTCGTTCTGCTTCGGGTCGGTGTTGCCGGCGAGGATATCGGTCACGAGATACGCGGCCTCGCGCGAGATCGCCCGCTCGGGCGCCGGCGTCGGTGCCTTCCAGATGACCCGTCCGTCGGCGCTGCGCACCTCGAGCACCATCCGTGGCGGGACACGGACGCCGCCGTTGGCGATCGTCCCGTACGCCGATGTCAGGTCCAGTGGCCGGACCTCGACCGTGCCGATCGCCCCGGCAAGACCCGCCTGCAGGAACGCCTGCCGGCCACCCGCGAAGCGGATGCCCATGGCAGCGGCCGTGTCGGCGACGCGCTCGCTGCCGACCCGCTGGAGTGCCCGGATGGCCGGGATGTTGAGCGAGTACTGGAGGGCGTCGCGGACGAGGACGGGCCCGCGCTCGCGTTGGTCGGCATCGCGCGGCGCCCACGCCTGACCGTGGTCGAACTCGGTCGTGACGTCAAGCAGCAGGCTGCCCGGCGTCAGCCGTTTCGCGTCGAAGGCCGCGGCGTACAGGATCGGCTTGAACGCGGAGCCCGGCTGGCGGGTCCCGTCGCCGGCGGCGTCGTACTTGGGCTCGAACCGACGACTGGCCAGGTCGTCGCGGGCATAGCCGGCACTGCCGACGTAGGCCAGCACGTCGCCGGTCCGGTAGTCGAGGGCGACCAGCGCGCCGTTGTGCACATCCTTGCCCCGCAGGTTCGCGATCCAGCGTCGGTCGCTGGCCGGGATCTTTGCCGTATCGAGCATCCGGCGGTAGCCCTTTGGCGACAGGTTCGGGGCGATCGCAGCGGCGCCGACCCACCGTTCGGCAAGGCGCTGTGCCCGCCAGTCGAGCGTGGTGACGACCCGATAGCCGGCCCGCTTGAGATCGACGTCCGGGCCGAAGATGGCGTCCAGCTCGCGGCGTACCTGCCAGGTGAACTGCCCGCCGGGGATCTTGGCCGGTCGGTCGCCCGTCAGCACGACCGGCTCGGCGAGGGCCGCCTCCAGCGCCGCCCGATCCGGCTTCGTCCACCGCCCCGCGGCGGCGATCCCGTTGATGATCCAGTCTCGCCGGACCACCGGGTCGGCGCCGGCCGGCACGACCGGCCGGCCGGCCTTGTCCCTTGTCGCCCAGCGATACGGGTCGAGGCTGGTCGGAGCCTTCGGCAGACCGGCCAGGAGGGCGGCCTGCGCCAGGGTCAGCTTCGAGAGGTCGGTCACCCCGAAGTACACGTCCGCCGCAGCCGCGATGCCGTACGCGCCGTGGCCGTAGAAGATCTCGTTCAGATAGGCGGTGATGACCCGCTCCTTGCCGATCTCACCGGGGTACGCGTCGGTCAGGCGGAGCGACTGGATGATCTCCTTCGCCTTGCGGAGATAGCGGTCGGAGCCCGGCGCGACGACATCCTCGGGCAGCAGCCGGGCGCGCACGAGCTGCTGGGTGATCGTCGACGCACCACGGTCGCTTGTCCCCGAGGCGTTCTCGGCGACCGCCGACAGGAGCGCCGCGGGGTCGACGCCCGCGTTGTCCCAGAACGAACGATCCTCGGCCGCCGTCGTGGCGTCGAGCACCAGCCGCGGGATGGCGTCATAGGCGATCACCCGGCGTCGCTCGTCCTGGAACCGGCCAAGCTCGACCTTGCCGGCTCGGTCGTAGACGATCGTCGGTTCGGCGAAGCCGATCGACTCGAGGTCCGACGGATCGGGCAGCCCCGCCGACAGGACGCCGAGCGTCGACACCGACACGAGCCCGGTCAGGCCCACGGCCAGCAGGGCGGAAGCGACCAGGCTCCCGAACAGCGGCCAACGCCACGACGGCCCCCTCCGGCGCGTGGGTCGACCGCGGCGCAGGCGTCCCTGGCGGCGCAGGGCGACGATACGGGTGGTGGATGTCATGGCGCACCGAAGGGCGCAGGCAAACGACCGACGGCGGCGGGCATGCCGGCAGCCTGGTCGCTGACAGGTGACAGTGGCACCACGCCGGGGGTCGTGCCGGTTGCACGGCCATCGCACGCCCGTCGCGGTGGCGCGCTCGCGCACCACCCCTCGCCAGGGCCTACCATCACGGCCCGGGACCACAGGAGGGACAGCATGGCGGACCCCACGACGACAGCATCGCCCGAGGCGGGCACGATCCTCGTCAGCGGCACCGGCCGAGTGGCCGTCACGCCCGACGTCGCCGACCTGCGCCTCGGGCTGGCGGTGGCCCGTCCGACCGTCGACGCGGCCCGGGCCGAGGCGGCCACGACCATGGATGCCATCCTCGCCGCGGTCGACGCCGCGGGCGTCGCGCGACGCGATGTGCGCACGACCCTCCTGTCCGTCCAGCCGCGGTACGACTATCGGGACAACCGACCGCCGACCCTGACCGGCTACGAGCTGGCCAACGTGGTCGAGGTCACCGTCCGCGACCTTGCCCGGCTCGGCGACGTCGTCGATGGCACCCTCGCGGCCGGCGCGACGAGCATGGACGGACTGGCGTTCCGGGTCGCCGATCCGGACCCCGCCGAACGGGAGGCCCGGATCCTGGCGATGGCCCAGGCGCGAGCCCGAGCCGACGTGCTCGCGGAGGCCGCCGGGCTCGCTATCGTCGGGGTGTCGGACGTGGTCGAGGGTGCGCCTGCCCGGCCCCCAGGGCCATACCCCAAGGCGGAGCGCATGATGCTCGCGGCCGATGCGTCGACGCCGGTCGAATCGGGCTCGACCGAGATCGCCGTCAGCGTGTCGGTGACCTACCGGGCGCGATAGCAGCCGCCGCCGGGATCAGTCGGCGGCGACGACCCGCAGGACCTCACCGCCGCCCAGGTCCGTCGCGAACAGCGCGCCCGCCGGGTCGGCAGCGATGGCGCTGATCGAGCGCCCGCTGTCGAGCGCCCGGGTGGCCGGGCGCATCTTGTCACCGATCGGATCGAGGACCCAGAAGCGGCCCGAGCAGTAGTCGGCGAAGACGTACCAGCCACGCAGCGCCGGATCAGGGCCTCGGTCGATCGCGCCGCCGGACACCGAGCAACCCTCGTCGTGGCCGTACTCCGTGACGGGCAGCGTCAGCCCGGCCTGGTCGCAGGTGTCGGCCGCGAAGCAGTGGCTGCCTTCCATGACGTTCCAGCCGTAGTCGAGGCCGCCGACACCCGCCCGGGCAACATCGATCTCCTCCCAGGCGCCCTGACCGACGTCGGCGATCCACAGGTCACCGGTCGGCCTATCGAACCGGATGCGCCACGGGTTGCGCAGTCCGGTCAGCCAGATCTCGGGGTGGGCGTCGGCTCGATCCACGAACGGGTTATCGGCCGGGATCGAGTAGGGCGTTCCGCTTCCACCGGCGTCGACGTCGATGCGCAGGATCTTGGCCAGCAGTCCCATCGCCCGACCCGAACCGAGGGGGTCGCCGCCCCCGCCGCCGTCCCCGGTCGAGATGTACAGGTAGCCGTCCGGACCGAACGCCAGGCCGCCGCCGTTGTGGTTGGCGAACCGATCGTTCATCGACAGCAGGATCCGGCGGCTGTCGGGATCCGCGGCATCGGCGTCGAGCCCGGTCCGGTAGCCGGCCACGACCTGGGATCCGTCCAGGGCGGTGTAGTACACGAACAACCGGCCGTCGCCGGTCGGGCTGAAGGCGAGCCCGAGCAGGCCCTGCTCGCCGCCCGATCGGACGATCGCCGACAGGTCGAGGAACGGCTGCGCCACGACCGCCCCGTCGCGGATGATCCGGATGCGGCCGGCCTGCTCGACCACGAACATCGTGTCGGGGTCGCCCGGTCGCCAGGCGAGATCGAGCGGTGCGTCCAGGCCGCCCGCGACGGGTTCGAGGGCGAGCGTCGGCGGCGGTCCGAGCGAGGTCTCGGGTACGGCGCTGCGCGAGGCCGCCGGCGAGGCGCTCGGGACCGGGCTGGGGGACGCTGGCGCCGTCGTGCCGACCGGCCCGGCCGAGGTCGCCGGCAGCGCCGTCGCGCTCGGTCCGGGACCGGCGCACCCGGCAAGGACCGTGGCCGCGAGCAGCATCCCGGCGAGGCGTCGTGTCATTGGCCGGTCATCCTATCCGCGCTCGCCCGGATGCGCCGGGGCCGTCGAAGGCGCTGCTACGATGGCCTGGGAGGCGCCGATGAAGGCATGGGAGTTGGCCGATCTCGACCGCGACCGCGCGGCTGCCGATCAGCTGTATCACGAGTTCCTCAGCGTCCCCGACCTGTCGGGTGGGCTGTACGTGCTCGAAGCCGGCGCCATCGATCCACAGATGCCGCACGCCGAGGACGAGCTGTATGTGGTGATGGCCGGCCGGGGCCGGGTCACGGTCGGAGACGCGTCGCGCGACGTCGGGCCGGGCACGATCGTGTTCGTCGGGGCCCGGGTCGAGCACCGCTTCCACGACATCACCGAGCGGCTCGTCCTGGTCGTCGCCTTCGGTCCGGCGGAGGGCTCGCGCCGCTAGCCGGGTAGGCGCGCGGCAAGGGCGACCAGCTCGAGGGCGAGCTCCGCACCGCGGCCGGCCTGGTCGTGGCGGAAGAACACGTAGGCGTCGTCGCCGGCGGCCAGGAAGGGTGCGAGCCTGGCCACCCAGGCTTCGAGCTCGGTCGTGTCGTAGTCGTGTCGGCGCAGGCGGAGATACAGGAACGGCCCGGTCCGGCGCAGCGTCGGCGGCTCCGGATCGTCCGGTTCCTCGGTCGTGCACAACACGGCGCCCGCCGTCCGGAGCGCAGCGACGGTCTCGTCCGCGGCCCAGCTCGGGTCCCGAAATTCGACGGTCAGCGGCAGGTCGGCCGGCCACGCCGCGAGCATCGCGGCGAGGCGGGCGTCGTCGCGGCGCATCGTGTCGGGGACGCGTAGCAGGACGGTCCCGAGTCGCTCGCCGAATAGGCGGTACGGCGCGGTCAGCCAGGCCAGCCCGGACTCCGGCGAACCGTTCATGGCCCGCCATGAACCCCCGCGCTGCGCCTTGACCGCGAACCGGAAGGCCGCCGGCGTAGCCTCAAGCCAGGCCCTGACCTTGGCCTCCGAGGGGGACTGGTAGAAGGTGTTGTTCAGTTCGACCGCGGCAAGCTGGCCGGCGTAGTAGGGGAGCAGGCCATCGGCCCGCAGGCCTGCCGGGTAGAAGCGCGGGCTCCAGGCCGGGTAGGCGAACCCGCTCGTGCCGACGTACAGCCGTCCGATGCGCGGTGCCGGCTCGCCCCGGTCAGTCAGCGGAGCTGTCGCCGCCGGTCAACTCCATCGCCGCCGCCATCGATTGGCAGCGGTCGCTTTCGCCACCGGGCCCGATCCGGTCGGCGACCGCGAGCATCGATCGCTCGACCGCGGGGATGTCGTCCGCCTCGAGCGCCGTCAGGAAGTGTTCCGCAACGCCGCGCAGATGGGTCCGCGAGGCGCGCCGCAGTCTCTCGAGTCCGGCGTCGGTCAGGACGGCCTCGGCGCCGCGCGCATCGTCGGAGCTGGCACAGCGCGTGACCAGGCCGTCCGATACGAGCCGGTCGACCAGACGCGTCACGCCGCTCTTGCTGAGCAGCACGCGGTCAGCGAGCTGGCGCATCCGGATGCGGCGATCCGGCGTGTCGGCGATCGTCAGCAGGGCGTCGTACTCGGCCAGCGACAGGTCGTGCTCGGCGCGCAGCTCGTCGTCGAGCTGGCTGGTGATGCGGGCATGGGCGGTCAGGAACGCGCGCCACGGGGCGAACCGCGGATCGCGGGGGGAGATGGGCCGGCTGCGCGCCGGCTCGGTGACGGTCATGGTCGCGATGCTACACCTCGGTCGTCAGCTGGTCTAGTTGACAACGCAACGATATCGCGATATGGTTGTGGCGTCAACAAAACAGATTGGTCGTTGCCCAAGGCGACGGCCGCGCGGAGGACATTCCCCACACCATGACCACCTGGAAGCTCGACAACGCCCACACCCAGATCAACTTCTCGGCCAAGCACATGATGGTGACGACCGTGCGTGGCACGTTCCACGACGTCGAGGGCACCATCGAGCTCGACGAGGCCGACCCGACGCGCTCCCGCGGCGAGTTCCGGGTGAAGACCGCCAGCATCGACACGAACTTTGCTGCGCGTGACACTCACCTTCGGTCGGCCGACTTCTTCGATGCCGAGACGTACCCCGACATCACCTTCGTGTCGACCGACATCCGACGCAAGGACGACGACGAGTACCTGGTCACCGGCGATCTGACCATCCGCGACGTCACCCGGCCGATCACCTTCGAGGTCGAACTCGAGGGCATCGTCAAGGGCATGAGCGGCGCCCGCCACGCGGGCCTCGAGGCCAAGGCCAAGTTCGCCCGTGACGACTGGGGTCTCAACTGGAACGTCGCGCTCGAGCAGGGCGGCTGGCTGGTGGGCAAGGACATCAAGCTCGACATCGCCATCGCCGCCGACGAGGTCGCCGAGGCCGAGACGCCCGAGCTCGCCGGCTCCGTCGCCTGACGGCCCCAACCATCCGGCGACCGCAACTGCGTTCGCCGACCATATCTGACGCTCCTCCGCGTCACGAACGCCCCGGTCCTGCGACCGGGGCGTTCGGTCATCCCGGGCGTGACGGGCATGCCATCATCGCGGCCATGCCGCGCAGCACGACCCACCGGACCGAGGTCGCCTTCGACGTCGCCGTGATCGGTGGCGGGATCGTCGGCGTTGCCGCCGCGGCCCACCTGGCCGAGCGCGGACGACGGGTCGTCCTGTTCGAAGCCGCGGCCATCGCTGCCGGGGCGTCCGGTCGCAACTCCGGGGTCGTCCAGCACCCATTCGACCCGATCCTCGTCGAGTCCCACCTCGAGACCCTCGAGCTCTACCGTGCCCTGGGCGAGCGCGCGATCGCCGGATTCCGACTGCCGCCTGCGCCGGTCGGCCTGCTGAGCGTGACCAGCGACGTCGAGGGTGCCGAGCGGATGGCCACCGCCCTGGCTCTCCGGCATCCGAGCCTGGATCCGACGTTCCTGGGACCAGACGCCGCACGGCGACTCGAGCCGTCCCTGGCCCCCGGAGTGGCGGCCTGCCGCCTCGACATCGGCTATCCGGTGGCGCCCGCGGCGGCGACGCACGCCTACGCCGGCTGGGCTGCCCAACTGGGGGTCGAGGCACGGGTGGGGAGCGGTCCGGCTCGGCCGTGGGTGGTCCGCGACCACGTCCGCGGCGTGCGCTTCGACGACGGTTCGACGATCGTCGCGCACGATGTCGTGGTGGCTGCCGGACCGTGGTCGCCGGCAGTCATCGACCCGGCCGGTCGATGGCGGCCGATCCGGCCGGTGTGGGGCGTGGTGCTCGAGATCGACCTTCCCGAGCCGCCCAGGCACGTCCTCGAGGAGGCCGATATCGCCATCGAGCCCGGCGACCACGGCGCCGATCCGGTCGACGACGATGTCGCCTTCAGCCTGGTCACGGCAGGCGGCGCGAGCTCACTCGGCTCGACGTTCCTCGAGCGGGAGCCGGATCCGCGCACACTGCTGCCCCCGCTCGTGGCGCGCGGAGCGCGGTTCGTGCCCGGCATCGCCGGCGCCGCAGCCGGGGCGCACCGGCTGTGCGCGCGCCCCCAGAGCCGTGACGGGCGGCCGCTGGTCGGGTCCGTGCCGGGCGTCGACGGGCTGTGGATCGCGGCGGGCCACGGCCCATGGGGTATCTCGACCGGTCCGGCGTCGGGCCGGCTGATCGCCGATCTCGTCAGCGGTCGGGTCGCGGCGCCGCCGGCGGCTCTCGATCCGGCCCGCTTCGGCGACCCGCGGGCGGCGAGCCCGGGCTAGCTTCGCCAGCTCTCCGGGTCGAACAGGTAGAACGTCGTCTGGGCCCAGCCCTCGCGCAGCGAGCCGAGCCACGCATGGACGCGGCCCATCGGTGCCGTGTCGATCACGTCGGCCCCCGACCCAGGGGACGGTCCGTCCGGCGGATCCAGCGCGTCGCGCGCGTCGACGTCGCGGAGGGTGAGGTGCGGGTCCACCCGCCCGATGCGGGCGATCACGGCGTAGGCGGCCATCGTCGCGGCATCGTACGCCGCCGCGTGACCGGCGGCTATCCTTGCCCGATGACGATGACGACGCGCCGCTTCGGCGCGCAGAGCATGTCGGCGCCACTTCGCGAGGTGCTCGTCAAGCGGCCCGCCGACGCGTTCGGTCGCGCGTTCGACACCGATGCCCACGGGTACCTCGGGCCGGTGGACCTCGACCTCGCCCGGCGCGAACACGACGCGTTCGTGGACACGCTGGCCGGTCTTGGACCGACCGTCCACGTGCTGGAGGCGGAACTCGACGACGACCCGGATCTCATCTACCCGTTCGATCCCTTGCTGGTGACGGACCGTGGGGCCATCGCCCTCCGACCGGGCAAGCCGAATCGGTCCGGTGAGCCGGACGTGCTCGAGGCGTGGACGACGGCGGCCGGCATCCCGACCCTCGGACGGATCGAGCAGCCGGGCACGATCGAGGGTGGCGACACGTTCTGGCTGCGCCCGGACCTGTTCTGTATCGGGCGGACGCTGCGCTCGAACGCCAGTGGGGTCGTGCAGTTGGCCGACCTCGTGGGCGGCGATGTGCGGGTGTTCGACCTGCCGTACTGGCGCGGCCCCACGGAGCTGATCCACCTGCTGAGCGTCGTCTCGCCGGTTGCCGACGACCTTGCGGTGGTCTACCTGCCGCTCCTCCCGGTCGGCCTGTGGGAGCTCCTGCGCGATCTCGACATCCGACTCGTCGAGGTCCCCGAAGCGGAGTTCCCGACCCTGGGCTGCAACGTGCTGGCGGTCCGGCCCGGTGTGGTCATCCTGGCCGAGGGCAATCCCCGGACGGCGGCGGCACTGTCGGCCGCCGGTTGCGAGGTCCACACCTACCCGGCGAGCCAGATCGGGATCAACGGCTCGGGCGGACCGACCTGCATGACGCGGCCGATCCTCCGTGACTGATGGCGAGTCGCTGCCGGGATCCCCGGTCGGATCGCCGGTCGCGCCGACGCCGGAGCCGGCGGTCGTGATCGATCGCGAACGGATGATCGCCGACCTCCGGACGCTCATCCGGATCCCGAGTGTCACCGGGGCGGAGGACGCCGTGATGGCCGAGGCGGCCGGCATCGTCCGCGGCCTCGGGCTGCTCGTCGAGGACGTGGCGCCGGATCCCGCCACGATCCGCGCCGATCCGGCCTGGCCGGGTCAGGAGATGGATCGGACGAGCCTGCCGGTGGTCATCGGCCGGATCGGTCGACCGGGCGGTCGACGGATCATCCTGTCGGGCCACCTCGACGTCGTGCCGCCCGGTGATCTCGCTACCTGGACGAGCGATCCGTGGAGCGCCGACATCCGCGCTGGCCGGCTGTACGGCCGCGGGGCGTGCGACATGAAGGGCGGCGTTGCGGCCATCCTGGCCGCGATCCGCGGCCTGGCGGCCGCCGGCGATCTCGACCGGCTCGACGGAGAGCTGCTCGTCGTGCTGGTGCCATCGGAGGAGGACGGTGGCCAGGGCACGCTGGCCGCGATCCGGGCCGGCGCCAGCGGCGGCATGGCGGTCATCACCGAGCCGTCCGACCTCGACATCGTCGTGGCCCACGCCGGTGCCATCACGTTCGAGCTGACCGTACCCGGCCGGGCAGCGCATGCCTCGCAGCGGCGCGAGGGCGTGTCGGCGCTCGACAAGCTGTTCGTCCTCAACGAGGCGCTGGCGGCGGACGAGGCGCGACGCAACGGTGCCGAGACCGACCCGCTGATGACCGCCCTCGGCCTGCCCTATCCGACCATCGTCGGGATGGTCCAGGGCGGCGAATGGGCATCGACCGTGCTTGATCGCGTCGTGGCCTACGGCCGCTACGGTGTCCGCCTCGGGCAGACGCCGAGGGACGCCGAAGCCGACCTGCGCGCGGCGATCGCCGAGGCGTGCGCCGCCGACGACTTCCTGCGCGAGCATCCGGCCACGATCGAGATCACCGGCGGTCGGTTCAGCTCGACCCGCGTCCCCGTGGATCATCCGCTCCCGGTCGGGCTGGCGGACGTCGCCGAGCGCGTGATCGGGCGGCGCCCGGCCATGCTTGGCGAACCGTACGGCGCCGACATGTCGATGTTCGTCGAGGTCGGGGACACACCGTGCGTGATCTTCGGCCCGGGCCATGTCCGGGTCGCCCACAGTGCCGACGAGCACGTTCCGCTCGACGACGTCGAGACGTGCGCCCGGGTGTTGGCGGCGTGGGTCCGGCAGGAGCTGGTGTCGGCCTGATCGCCCGCTACGGGGCGATCCCGCGCACCGCCGAGCGGCGCGCCACCACGAGCACCATCGGCAGCACGACGAGCGCGGCACCCAGCAGGCCGAGGATGGCGAAGCCGGCGTAGGTCAGGACGATCCCCGACCCCAGGCTGGCCACGGCCGCCGAGCTCCAGATCATGGCGTCGGTGAGCCCCTGGACGCGGGTCCGTTCGGCCAGCGACAGCCCGGTCGTGAGCAGCGTCGAACCGGCCACGTAGCCGAGGTTCCAGCCGTAGCCGAGCAGGAACAGGGCCGCGAAGAGCAGGACGCCGCCGTCCGGCGGCGCCGCAGCCGCCAGCAGCGCGGCGGCGGCCACGGTGGCGAGCCCGACGAGGATGACCGGCACGCTGCCGAACCGGTCCGTGAGGCGGCCCGAGATCGGCGACAGCCCGTACATCCCGAAGGTGTGTCCGCTGATGACGATCCCGACCGCGGCCAGGTCGTGGCCGTGGTCGGCCATGTGGAGCGGCGTCATCGTCATGATCAGCACCATCACGAACTGTCCCGCGATGAGCGCGACGATGGCCACCGGTACGTTCGGTCGGGCGAGCACGCTGGCGAGCGACACGGCCGCCGGTCGCGCATCGGCCTCGACGTCGTGACGGGACGAGCTGTCGGCAAGGTCGTATGGGTCCGGCCGCAGGAAGGCGAAGGACAGCAGCGCGGCGGCCCCGACGAACACGACCGGCACGAGGTAGGCCCCGCTCAGCGCCGGCAGCCCGAGGGCGCTGGCCACCGCACCCGCCGGTGCGACGAGGTTCGGCCCGACGACCGCGCCCACCGTCGCGCCCCACACGACGACCCCGATCGCCGACGCGCGTCGGTCGGCTGCGACGAGGTCGGCGGCGGCATAACGTGACAGCTGATTGGACGCATTCCCGAAGCCGATGAGCACCGTCCCCACCAGCAGCAACGGCAGGGAACGAACGAGGATCGCGACCGTCGCGACGGCCGCACCGATGACCCCGATGCCATAGCCCGCGGCGAGGCCGATGCGTCGTCCGCGCGTGACCATGAGCTGGGCCAGGGTCACGGCGCCGAGCGCCGCGCCGAGCACGACGGTGGCACCCGGCGCCCCGCTGAGCGCCGCCGTGTCGGCGATGTCCTTGGCGACGATCGTCGCGACGGTCACCGCCGCGATGTGCCCGGTGCTGCCGAGGGCGACACCGGCGACCAGCGTGGCGACCGTCCGGCGGCGCAGCCGAGCCAGCTCGGCTGGCGAGCGATGAGAGTCGGTCATGACGGCCGATGATAGGGCTGGGCCCACGGACTGCGGGCCCCGCAGCGTCAGGCGGTGGTCGCCATCTCGACCAGCGCGCACAGCGCATCCATCGCGTGCATCTGGTCGGGGGTGCGGCAACCCGCTTCGAGCAGCCTCGGCGATGCCACCACGATGGCCAGGCTCCGGGCGCGTGAGACCGCCACGTTGAGGCGGTTGCGCGAGTACAGGAAGCCCATATCGCGCGGGGCATCCTCGCGCGACGAGCTGGCCATCGAGTAGATCGAGACGGCGCCCTCGCGACCCTGGAACTTGTCGACCGTCCCGACGTTCCCGCGCGTGCCCAGCCGCCGCGTCAGGGTGGCCTGGATCTCGGCGACCTGGGCGTTGTACGGGGCCACGATGAGGATGTCATCCAGCTCGATCACGCTCGTCTCGCCGTCCGACGACGTCCAGCGGCGGCCGATCAGCCGTTCGACGAGATCCACGACGACGGCCGCCTCTTCGCGCGAGCGCGGGCCGTTGGCCGTGTGGGACACGGGGACCCAGCGAAGGCCGGCGCCGCTCAACAGATCGTCACCGCCGATCACCTGGCGGGCGGTGTCGGGATGGCTGGTCAGCAGGCCGTCGTAGAACGTCCGCGAGATGTAGTCGCCAACGGAGGGGTGGAGTCGCCGGGTGGTGCCCAGGAACAGCCCACGGTCCGGTTCGACGGTGGCCGCGTCTTCGCCCACCAGGTGCTCCAGCGCGGACCTGCCGGCGCCCTCGGGATGGACGCCCTGGCTGACCATCGGCAGCTGGTTCGGGTCGCCGACCAGGACGATCGAGCGGGCGGACGTCCCCATCGCCACGACGTTGGCGGTCGACATCTGGCCGGCCTCGTCGACGACGAGGACGTCGATGGCGGCCTCCATGGCCGGCCGCGCGAACAGCCACGGCGTGCCGGCGACGATGTCGACGCTGCGGCTCGCCACGGCCGCCTCGACGTCCCCATTGTCGGCGAGCGTCACGAACGGCAGGTTCCCGGCGTGGTCGTTGTCGGGCGAGGCCCGCTGGAGCACCCGCGGCGTCCGCCATCGATGGTCGGTCCCGATCGCCTGGCCGATCGCCTCGAGCAGGTTCGAGATGGTCTTGTGCGACTGCGCCGTGACCCCGACCGTCCGCCCCGCGGCGACGAGATCGAGGATCATCCTCGCCGCGGTATAGGTCTTGCCGGTGCCCGGTGGGCCCTGGATCGGGAGGACCCCGGACGCCAGTTCGCGACCGAGCCGGATGGCGCTCAGGGTCACGTCCTCGCCGGGGCCTTGCAGCGAGCCGCCATTCGGTCCGACGGTACCGCGTGGCGCCCGACGGAGGATCAGGTCGCGCACCGCCCGGAAGGCGCCGTCGCCGTCGATCCCGTCCTCGAGGACCGCATCCGCGACGCGGAGCATGGCCCGCTTGAGGACGACCGAATCGATCGGCGCGGCACCGATCAGCGCGAGTGGGTGCGGCCAGGCCGAGTTCGCCGAGCGCTTGAGGGTGATCACGCCGTTGACCTCGTCGATGTCGACGACCGTGCCGGCACCCTTGCCCGTGTCCCGATCCACGGCGCTGTCGCCCGGATCGAAGCCATGGTCCTGTGGTTCGAAGCGGTAGCGGCGTTGGAGCATGTTGCGCGGCAGGGGCGTCTCGTCGAGGAACGACAGCCCGGCGAGGGCGTCGCGCTCGTTCACCAGCTGCTCGATCGTCAGGTCCGTCCGGAGCTCGTACCAGCGCCACCACTGGGACTTCTCCTCGCGCCGGTGCCAGTCGAGCAGGTCGGCCAGCAGGCGCTGGCCCGCGGCGAGCGGGGCATCGGGCTCGTCGGACGCGGCGTCGATCAGGGCGCTCTCGCGCGCCCCGACGTCGCGCAGCCAGTCGCTCACGCCGTCGCTCGGCGTGCCGTCGACGGCCACCGGCCGGGTCCAGTCCAGTCCCGGCCAGCGGCGGATGGCCTCGGTCCGCCAGCCCTCGAGCCAGGCCCGCAGGAGGTACGTCGAGATGCAGTCATCGCGGTTGTAGTCCGCGATGCCCTCGAGGATGGACCGGTCGCGCTCCTGCAGCCAGCGCTCGAAGGCGACGACGCTGAAGCCCGCCTCGGTGACTGGACCCTCGCGCACGGGCATGTACGACTTCTCGACCTGCTTGAGGGAATAGGACTCGACCGATCCCCGGATGCCCTGACGGACGACGTTGAGCAGGTCGACCAGCACATCACCGCGAAGGAGCCGATCGACCTGATCCTGGCCGACGCCGTGACGCGCCATGAGGCGCTTGATGGCGCCCGCCTCGTAGCCGCCGTAGTGGTAGACGTGCATCTCCGGATGCGCATCGAGCCGCTCCACGACCAGGTCGAGGAAGCGCTGGAACGCCAGCCGTTCCTCGTCCTGGTCGGTCGCCCAGATGGCTTGGTAGACCGGCTCGCCATCGACCGCATCGACGACGCCGAGCAGGTACTCGAGGCCGACGTCCGTCGCCCACGGATCGGCCTCGATGTCGAAGAACAGGTCCCACGGCGAGGGTTCGGGCAGGGCCATCAGCCCGCGTCCGGGCTCATCGGGGTCCGGTTCGGTGAGCTCCCAGACGCGTTCGCCGGTGCGTCGTTCGTGAAGCTGCAAGCGGGCCTGGTTCCGCAGCCGGTCGAGCCGCCCTGTCCGGAGGTCCTTGACCGGCGCACCGGCCGGCAGCTCAGCCAGTCCGGTCAGGGTGACGATGCCCGACCGTTGCAGGCGTTCCGTGTCGAGTCGACCGAGTCCGGCGACGATCGACGGGTGGTCGTCGTCGCGCCGTCGCTCGATGCACATCGGGAACCAACTGCAGATCCGGCAGTGATCGACCGGGTCGGGGTACGTCGGCGTGGCCGGGCCATCGAGACCGGCGGCCACCCGTGCCTCGAAGCGGGTCTTGACCGAGCGGAAGTAGGCGGCGAAGGCATCGGCTCGGTAGGCGTGTCGGACGCGGTCGCCGGTGATGACCTCGAGCCACTCGGGCGCGATGCCCTGCAGACCCTCCAGCAACGCCGCGTAGACGCACATCTGGAGGATCGCCCCACCCTTGACCGACCGGGCGAGCTTGGTGTCGGCGATGTCGTAACTCCACGACCCGAGCCGCGGGCTCGGCCGATCATCGCGCTTGAACAGGAAGTCGGCGTGCCCTCGCCAGCGACCGTCGAAGAAGGTCGCCTGGAACACGACATCCGCGCCGTCGTGCATGGCCTGCACGGTCTGGGCCTGGGCCGCGCGCAGATCGTCGGGCGTGCGCAGATCGGCCTTCGGGATCTCGACCACCGACTTGCCGCTGGCCCGCAGCTCCGCCAGATAGGTCGCCTCGTGGAGGTCGCCCTTGGCCTGGATCAGCGCGATGGTCGGGTCATCGCGGCGGATGGGCCGCTCCCAGCGGCCGACGACCCGACCGAGCTCGAGGGTCGCCAGGTGGTCGCAGGCGAGGTAGCCGACGAGATCGGTGGCGCTGAGGATGACGCTGCCGTCGGGGGCCTGCTGCACGCGCCAACCTTACCGGGCGGTCGCGACAGCTTGCCTGTCACGGTCGGGTACCCTGCCGCCATGGGCCGGTCGGAGCGTGACCCAGAGCGACCAGATCCGCTCGTGCCCGCGCGCCAGCGGATCCGCGAGACACTGATCGAGCGCCAGATCCGCGAGGCGATGGACGAGGGCGCGTTCGATCACCTACCCCATCAGGGCCGACGGTTGCCGCTCGAGGACGACTCCGCGGCGGGGGACTGGGCGATGGCCCACCGCATGCTGCGCAACGCCGGGGCGGCACCGCCGTGGATCGAGGCGGACAAGGTCGCTCGCGCCTCGCTGGCCGACCTCGAGCGACTCCTGGAGCGGGCGGGCCGGATGTCCGAGGTCGGCCGGGCTCGGGCGCGTCGCGAGGTCATCCGGCTCGTCGCCGAAGCGAATCGGGCGATCGAGCGGGTCAATGTCGAGGCGCCGACCGTCCGGCAGCACCGGCGCGTGCTGGACCAGAGCGTCGAGATCGCCCGCTTCGATCGGGCGGCCCGAGGCGAGCCGCCCGGCGTGATCGGGAGCTAGCCGGAGCCTCGGTCCTCAGCTGCCGCCGAACAGCTTCTTGAGCCAGTTCATGAACCCGCCAGCCGCCTGCTGAGCGTTGTCGGCGGCCTGGGAAGCGGCGGGCCCGACCCGTTCGGCGACATCGCCGGCCATGTCGCCCACCCGATCCGCGGCGTCATGGACGCGCTCGGCGAGGTCATCGGCGGTATCGCGCGCCTGAGCGCCGAATCCGTCGAGGGCGTTGCCGGCATCGGCTGTCGCGTCGCCCGCGGCGTCGGCCGCACCGGTGGCTGCGTCGCCTACGGCATCGGCCGCACCGGCGGCAGCATCGTGCGCGGCATCGGCCGCACCTGCGGCGGCGTCGCCCACGGCATCGGCCGCACCTGCGGCAGCGTCGCCCGCGGCGTCGCGCATCGGGTCGGTCATCTGGTACCTCGCGCTAGCGATGATGAAGATTGACCTGGTCGATGCTGGCGCCCGGCGCGGTCGCCGTCAAGGTGGACCGGCTCGTGCAGTCTGCGTTCCGATTCAGTGCAGGCGCTGGGTGGACCCGCAGATCGGACAGGTGGCGATGCCGCGATCGGCATCGACATCGAGGTAGGTCGGACAACCGTTGGTCCGACAGAACGGCCGCAAGGCGGCGTTGGTGGCGCTCGCGCGGCGGCGCATCCGGCGCATCGAGCTGGAGCGTCCGGCGACGGACGCGGTGGTGGTACGGGACATCATGAGAATGTTGACTCTTGGTTCTTTCTGGCGCGCCGCAGGCGGTCTGGGCCTGGGCAGCGACCCGTTGATCGTTGGATCCGCTCTCGACGGCCGTGGTTCGGGGCCGGAACGGTGTTGGTGGTCCTTGCGGTGGCGGGAGCGTCCGAGTTCGAGGCGCTCGACCGGACCGTCGTATGGACCGATGACCGTTCCACTATAGCCAGCAGAACGGATGTTCGTCAATCGGACCATCGGCGGCCCGAACCGCCCAGCGCCGGATCGGGGCGGTCAGCCGTGGCCGACGACGACCGCGAGGATCTCCTCGCCGTACCGATCGAGTTTGGTCGGCCCGACGCCGGGCACCCGCCGGAGCTCGGCGATGGACCGCGGCCGACGCTCGGCGATCGCCTCGATGGTGGCGTCGTGGAAGACGATGAACGGGGCGACCGCGTCCGCCTTGGCCCGGGCCGTCCGCCAGGCACGAAGCGCGTGCGACAGGGCCGAGCGCTCCCCGCCGACCGCCGCTGGCGGCCGCCCATCGGATCCCGCCGACGGCAGCACGCGGACCGAGCGTGGCCGAGCCGGCAGCAGGCCGTCGAGGAACGGCGACCGGCTCCGCCGACCCTCTCGACCGGTGGTGGCCGTGCGACGGTTCGCCCACGACAGCCACAGGTGGCGCCGGGCCCGGGTGATGCCGACATACAACAGCCGTCGCTCCTCGGCACGTTCGAGCGGCGCATTCGACTGGCGGATCGGCAGGCTGCCGTCCTCGAGGGCCGGCAGGAAGACCGCCTCCCATTCGAGCCCCTTCGCCCGGTGGTAGGTCACCAGCTCCACGCCACTGGCGGCGCCGCCGACCTCGATCGCGGAGCGCTGCTCGATCTCCGCGAGAAAGGTCGCCACGCCCGCCCCGGGATCGGCGACGGCCAGGTCGCCGGCGAGCTCGAGCAAGGTCACGACCGCCGCGTGCCGCTCGCGCGCCACCTCGCCGTCGGGCTCACGATCGCGCCGAACGCCGAGCTCGCGTTCGAACGCCGTTGCCAGGTTGGCGACGAGCCCCGGGTCATCCGTCTCGGCCACGCGCCGCGCCGCCGGGCGATCGAGGGCTGCAGCGACCCGGACGGCGCGTCTGACCTCCGGTCGGCTGAAGAAGCGCTCACCACGGACATGGAACGGGATGCCGGCCATGCCCAGTCCGGCCTCCATGCCGGGCAGCTGGGCGTTCGTGCGGACGAGGATCGCCATGTCGCCGTAGGCCGTGCCGGCACGTGCCAGTTCACGGATGCGACTGGTCAGCGCGGCCAGCTCGAGATCGTCGGTCGCGAAGCCGGCGATCGACGGCGTCGGTCCGTCCGGCACGGTCGCGACGAGGCGTTTCGGGTCCCGCGGCGGGACGCCCGGCGGTCGCTCGTCGACGGCGGCCCGGCCGGCGGCGAGCACCCGGTTGGCGAGGTCGAGGATCTGCGGGCTCGATCGAAAGTTCGCCTCGATGCGCACGACAGCCGCGCCTGGATAGCGTCGCACGAAGGTGGTCAGATACTCGCTCGTGGCGCCGGTGAACGTGTAGATCGTCTGGTCCTCGTCGCCGACAACCGCGAGGTCGTCGCGTCCACCCAGCCAGGCCTCCAGCAAGGCCTGCTGCAGCGGGTTCGTGTCCTGGTACTCGTCCACGGAGAACCAGCGATAGCGCTCCCGGACTTCGGCCGCGACCAGGGCGTCCGTCTCCAGCAGCTCGACGGTCCGCGCCAGCATGTCCTCGAAGTCGATGAGGCGCGCCCGATCCTTGACGTGCTCGTAGCGCCGGTACAGTCCGGCCATCAGGTCGGCCGGTAGTGGCCCGTCGTGGCCCTCGCTGGCGACCCGCCCGACATAGGCCGCCGGCGCGATCCGGCGGGCCTTCGCCCACTCGATCTCGGCTGCCAGGTCGCGGACAGCGAGGTATCGATAGCCGCCGGGCAAGGCCGCGGTCAGCGGCGCCAGCAGCGATGCCTTCGATGCCAGGATCCCGGGCAGCTCTTCGCCGTGGATCCTCGGCCAGAAATGCCGGAGCTGACGGAGTGCGGCGGCGTGGAAGGTGGAAGCGGCGACCCCACGACGGCCGAGGACGGTCAGTCGTTGGCGCATCTCCGCGGCGGCCTTGTCGGTGAAGGTCACGACCAGGACATCCACCGGCCGGACCGCGCCCGTCGCCAGGGCGTACGCGACCCGGCGAGTGAGGACCCGGGTCTTGCCTGTCCCGGCGCCCGCCAGGATGCACAGCGGGCCGCGAAGCGTGGTCACGGCTGTCCGCTGCGCCGGATCGAGGTCGGCCAGGAGGGCATCCGCAGCGGGTCCGTGCATCGGGCCGATCGTAGCGTGCCTCGATCATCGCGCACGTATCTGCCGCTCGACCGATACGCTACCGGACATGCACCGACCCGATGCCCCGACCCAGCGCGATCCCCGGGCGATCCGCTGGTTCATCGCCGCGTTGTTCGTCATCCAGGCGATGTACGCCGGTCTGGAGATCCTGCCGAGTGTGTCGAGCGGTCGCCTGCTCGATGTCGCGCTGGCCGTCGCGTTCGCGGCCTACGCCGCGATGGTCGTGGCGTTCGTGTACGGCGTGTGGCGAGCCCTCGACTGGGCATGGCCGCTGGGGGTCGCCGTCGCGATCGTCGGGCTCGGGCTGGCCGCAGTCCGGATCCTGGCCGGGGCGGACCTCCAGCAGCACCTGATCGGCATGGTCATCGACGCCGGTCTCCTGTGGTACCTCCAGAAGTCCAGTATCAAGGCGACCTTCGGCCGCTGAATCGGCACGCGTCGGCTGGTCCGGTGGGGCTAGGATGTCCCGATCCGGCCCGAGCGGCCGCCGTCAACCAACGGGAGGCACCACGCCGTCATGATGGAACCGACTCCGACCGCGCCCGCATCCGGGCTCGTCTACGCGGACGTGCCCAACCGCGTGATCGCGTTCATCATCGACGCGATCGTCATCGCCGTGATCATGGTCTTCGTGACCATCATCCTCGGCGCCATCGGCCTGGCCGCGGGCATGTTCGGATCCGGCAGCGGGACCTTCGCCGGCTCGATCGTGTACGCGATCGTCAGCACGCTGATCGGGGCCGCCTACTTCATCTACACCTGGACATCGATGCGCGCCACGGTCGGCATGCGCGCGCTCGGGATGCAGATCGGCAACGCGGCGGACGGCGCGACGCTGACCCAGGATCAGGCCATCCGGCGCTACCTGGCGCTGGCCGCCCCCGGCATCGTCGGCAGCGCGCTGTCGGGACTGCCGGTCATCGGCTGGTTGCTGAGCCTGGTGTCGCTGGCGTGGGTCATCTACCTGCTGTACACGACCGCGCAGAGCCCGACCAAGCAGGGCTTCCACGACGTGTTCGCCCAGACGATGGTCGTCAAGGCCGCGCGAAACGTCGGCTGACCCTCAGAACGGAGGCCACGGGATGGCCGGCCAGGTCGTCGACGGCAACGGGAAGCGGCCGTGGTCGAGGAGCGCGTCCAGCCGGCGCACCGTGGCTCGCACCTCCACTCGGCTGAGGAGAGTCCCGAGGGCGGTCCCGAGCTCGCCGTCGAGCGCCGTCCGGATGCGGCTGAGGCCCTCCAGCTCGTCGTCGCCGAGCGGTTGCCCGCGCCAGCCCCACAGCACGGTCCGCAACTTCGGCACGGTCGAGAACGTGACCCCGTGATCGACGCCGTAGACATGCCGGCCGCCGTCGACCGGCAGGATGTGGCCACCCTTGCGATCGGTGTTGTTGACGGCCGCGTCGAAGGCCGCCATCCGGCGTAGTCGGGGGTCGTCGTCGTTGATCCACCCGACGACATCGACCGCGGGATCCTGCTCGACGAAGGCCTGGATCATGCCCTCGCCGAACGGCCCGCGACGCATGGTCGTGGGCGGGACGATGCCCCAGCCGCTGGCCTCGGACACGAGGTACGCCGCGACCTCACGCCGGGAGAGCGTGCCGATCGGGAAATCGTCGAGCGGTCGCTCGCCGCGGGTCGGTTTGTGGACGGCCTCGATGATCCGCGGCGGCTGGGCGACGGGATCGTCACAGGGCAGCGTGACCGTGACGAACAGGGCGTTGTTGCTCGAGCCGACGATGCGCCCGACGATGTCGATCGCACCGTCGCGCAAGACCTCCAGGGTGGTCGCCGGATCGAGCACGATCGCGCCCTCCGGTCAGTTGACGTAGTGGCCGTTGCGGCGCGGGCAGATGTGGCCGCGCGGATCGAGCGGGGCGCCACACAGCGGACAGGGCGGTCGGCCGGCGGCCACGACGTGGGCGGCACGAGCGACGAATGAGCGCGCGTCGGTCGCGCTGAGACGGACACTCAGCAGGTCGGGCCCGTCCTCGTCGTCGTCATCGTCCTCGTCCGGGTCGATCGGCTCGCCGTCCTCGCCCTGCGCGCGGGCCTCCACCAGGATGCGCTCCGCTTCGCCGTCCCAGCCGAGGGTCAGCGAGCCGGCACGGAATGCCTCGTTGAGTGGCTCGTCCAACGGTCCGCCATCCGCGGCGGCAAGGTGCTGGAGCGCCTCGGCGTCGGGTCGCCCGGCATCCGTGACGCCGCGCCGGTCGAGCTCCTCGAGCAGGTCCCCGAGCCGTTCGGCAAGGACCGCCACCTGGACCTTCTCGAGTGCGACCGACACGACCCGACCGCCGTCGCGAGCCTGCAGGAAGAACGTCCGATCGCCCGGTTGGCCGACCGTCCCGGCCACGAACCGCTCGGGCGGGTCGAAGATGTAGCGACGTCGGGGCATGCCCGGACTCTATACCGAAACCGGCGTCAGGCCACGTGGACCGGGACGGTGTGCCAGCCGCGAGCCCCGTCCGGCGCCGGCGGCGAGGGATGCTGTTCCTGGACCACGCCGCGGCCATCCGTGGCCCGCACGCTGAGCACGTGATCGCCGGCGCTGGCCTCCCAGGGCAGGACCCACTGGACCCACGTGGCATCGGAGATGGGCGTCGACAGGGTGGCCTCGTACCAGGTCCCATCGATCGACACCTCGACCTTGCCGATCCCGCGATCGGGCGCCCAGGCGACCCCCGCGACCGCGATCCGACCGGCGCCGGCCGACCCGCTCGGGGTGTCGATGCGCGACTGGGTGAGGATGGGCCCCTCCTTCGACCAGCCGAGCGGGACCCAGTAGCCGTCGAACGCCTCCCACGTCGTGAGTTCCAGCTCGGCGAGCCATTTGGTCGCCGAGACGTAGCCGTACAGGCCCGGCACGATCAGGCGGGCCGGAAAGCCATGGGCCCGCGGCAACGGCTCGCCATTCATCTGCACCGCGATCATCGGTTCGCGCGCCGGGTCCATGACCCAGGCCGTCGGCATCCCGGCGGTCCAGCCGTCGACCGAGCGACCCACCAGCTGGGTGGCGTCGGGCCGGACGCCGGCGAGATCGAGCACGTCGCGCAGGCGGACGCCGGTCCACTTGGTGTTCCCGACGAGGTGGCCGCCGACGACGTTGCTGACGCACGAGATCGTCACGTACTGCTCGAACTGGGGGAGGGCCAGTAGCTCGTCCCAGGTCAGCGTCGTGTCGCGCTCGACGAGGCCGTGGATCCGCAGCGTCCACGTCGCGACGTCGACCGACGGCACCAGCAGGGCCGTATCGATCCGGTAGAAGTCGTCGTTCGGCACGACGATGGGGGTCAGCCCGGGCGTGCTCGGCGCCAGGTCGGTGCCGGCGGCGAGCGGCGGGACCACGACCGACGGCGGCGGCAGGGTGCCGATCCCAGTCGGTGCGCTTCGACCGCGATCGATGAGCGTGCGGCCGGCTAGCCCGGTCACGACGGCGCCGATGCCGACCGCCGCGCTGCGCAGCAGGAACGATCGCCGGGCGGGGTCCGGCGGGGGGCGCCGCGGCTCGTCGGCCACGACCCTCGGCAGACGGCCGAGCAGCGACCCCAGCGACTGCAGGCCGACGACGACGGCGGCGATGGCCTCGAGCGCGACGATCGGGGCGCTGGCGGTCGGGATCGCCAGCGCGGCCAGGGTGCCGACCGCCGCGAATGCGCTGAAACCCACCGCCGCCAAGGCGAAGCGCCGGACGGCGACGACGCCGAGGATCGCGCCGATGAGCAGCGATGCGAGCGTGACGACGATCTCGAGCGCGAGCTTGTCGTTCGTGCCGAACCAGGCGACGACGAGGTCCTTGGCGCCGGGCGGCTGGAGGTCGATGACCCGCTGGCCGACGGCGGCGACGAGCGAGGTCGCCCCCGGCAGGAACGCCGAGATGAGTTCGGACACCCCGAGTGCGAGGCCGGCCGACACCGCCCCGCCGAAGGCCGGCAGCGCGATCATCCGGTGACGCGACGTCGCCGACCCATCGCGGCGCGGCGGTTCGAGCGCGGCCGTCCCTGTGTTCACGCGGTCATCGTGGGGCCAGCCGATGACGATCGCGTGTCAGCCGTGGCGGGACGCGGGTCGTGGCCGACCGCGCCGCGCCATCGTTCACGGCGCGGGCGGCGGCTCGGAGGCTGCCGGTTCCGGTGTCGGCGTAGGGGTCGGCTCGGGCGTCGGTGTCGGCGTCGGCTCCGGCGTCGGGGTGGGGGTGGGTTCCGGGGTAGGCTCGATCGACGGTTCGACGCTGGGGCTCGGCTCGAGCGACGGCGACGGCGTCGGACACGGCTCCGCCACGACCTGGCCCGACTCGGTCGGTTGGGGGACCTCGAAGGACGGGATGACGCCGCTCGGGTCGGGCGTGGGCACCACGAAGCAGCTCGGCGAGGGGCTCGGCTCGCCGCAGCCTTCGCCGGCCACGACCGGACCCCAGGTGCGCCCGAAGGGGTTGAAGCTGTTGTTGTAGAAGTAGGCGGTCCTGGTCCGGTCCGGGCCACCGACCCGGCCAGGGCCGCGCTCGGCGCGGCTGATCCAGTCGCGGTCCGCCGCCAGCCAGCCGGGGAAATCGCGCTCGTGCCAGGCGCCGAGGACCTGCTCGCCGCAGGTGTCGGAGGGCAGGGCGGTCGTCGGTTGGGTGTCGCTGATGTACCACTCGTCGATGCTGTCCGCGCCGGCCCGCGGCAACAGCCCGGTGTGCGGGTCGATGGCGACCTGGGTCAGGCCGTCAGCCGGCCGCTGGAATCGGGTGATCTCCCACTTCGCGGCCGCTTCCTGCATGAAGCCCTGCCAGACGTACGTCGAGACGTCGATCGAGAAGACCGGATGTGCCGGCGTCGACACCGGGGTGTTGTCACTGTTGCCGTTCCAGGCCCCGGCGGCGAGGGCGTAGGCGCCGGCCGCTCGACCCTCCTTGGTCGGTGGGGCGATGTAGCCGTAGGCGTTGAGGTCCTTGGCGTCGTTGTTCGTGCCGGTCTTCAGCGTGGCCGGCCGGCGGTCGCCGCCGGGGCCGGTCAAGGAGAACGCGCCCCAGTACGGGTTGACCCGACGGATGGTGTTGCCGTTGAGGATGTCGGTCACGAGCCAGGCCGCCTGGGGGCTGACGACCTGCGTTCCCTCCGGGACCTGGTAGGGCTTGGCGACGTCCTCGCCGTTGCGATCCTTGATGGTCAGGATGGTGGTGTGGTCGATGCGCCGGCCGCCGTTGGCCAGCGTGCCGTAGGCGGTGACGAGGTCCACCGGACGGGTCTCGGCGACCCCCAGGGCGAGCGACAGGCCGGCCCCGGCCGAGGCATCCTGGAAGGTCATCCCGAAGTCCTTGGCCCGGGCGTAGACATGCTCGGGGGTGTTGAGCGCCATGGCCTTGACCGACGGGATGTTCAGCGAGAACTGGAGGGCGGTCCGCATACGCACGGGACCGCGCTCGAGGTTGTCGGCGTTGGTGGGCGAATAGTCGCCACCGAAGTCGGTGCCGACGTCCATGAACACGTCGCCCGGCGTGATGACCCGATCGTCGAGACCGACGGCGTAGTTGAACGGCTTGAACGCGGAACCGGGCTGGCGGAAGCCCTGGCCGACGACGTCGAACTGGGGCTGGAACTGGGGTCGACTGCGTGACGCGTAGTAGTCCGCCGAGCCGACGTAGGCGACCAGCTCGCCGGTCTGGTAGTCGACCGCCACGAGCGCGCCATTGCGGACGTTCTTGTCCTCGAGGTTGCGCATCCACGGCTCGTAGCTCTTGAACCCGAGCGCCTTGGCGGCCGCCGCGGGACTCGCGCGATGGGGCACGATGGTCGACGCCTTGACCCACTTCTCGGCGATCTTCTGGAGGTCGAGATCGATGGTCGTCGTGACCCGCAGACCGCCGTTGTCGAGCGCCTCGCAGGTCGGTTCGCCGCCGCACAGCCGGGCGGCGAGCTCGTCGCGCGCGGCCCACACGAAGTGCGGCGCTCGCCAGCGCGGGGTGGACTGCCGGGCGAGCTCGAGCGGCTGGCCCTGGGCGGCCTCGAAGTCGGTCGCGCTGTAGGTCGCGCCGGACATCGGCGTGCGACCCTCAGCCAGGAGCGCCAGCACCGAATCGCGCCGCTGGGCGATCTTCGTGTCCGGCTCGAGGATGAGGTGGCTCGCTGCCGGCGGGCAGGGGTCGCCCTCGGCGGGGGTCTCGTCGCACTGCTCCACGGCGTTGCGCACGAGGTCGTAGTTGGACGGCGACTGGGGCAGGGCGGCCAGGATCGCGGCCTCGCCCGGGGTCAGGTCGGCGAGGGCCTTGTTGAAGTACGACCGCGCCGCCGCCTTGATCCCATAGCTCTGGTTGCCGTAGTAGTTCTGGTTCAGATAGGCGGTGAGGATGGCCTGCTTGCCGGCCTCGCCCTGGAACGCCTGGGTCACCCGGATCGACTGGATAATCTCCTTGAGCTTGCGTTCGGCGGTCCGGCCGGGGTCCTGCACCAGGTCCGGGTCGAGCAGCCTGGCCCGTACCAGCTGCTGGGTGATGGTCGAGGCGCCGCGGCTGTTGCCACGCAGCGAATCGATGCCTGCCGCGACGATCGCGACTGGGTCGAAGCCGGCGTTCTCCCAGAACGTCTTGTCCTCGATGGCGGTCGTCGCATCGAGGACGATCGGCGGGATCTCCTCGAACGTCACCACGTCGCGCTTGAACTCGCCGAAGCGGGCGAGCTCGACCTTGCCGGTCCGGTCGTAGAGGACCGTTTCCTCGGGCAGCTTGTACGTCGTCAGCCCCTTCGGGTCGGGCAGCCCGTTCGACAACGCCGCGTACACGCTGATGGCGGCCAGGGCAGCGATGAGGCCGAGCCCGGCGAGGAATGCGAACACGATGATCGCGATCCAGCCCAGGGTCGAGCGGCGTCCGCCGGTCGGCGTGGGCGGCTCTATCGGGTAGGCGTGCGAGCGGTAGTTGGCTGACACGAAGGCTCTCCGCAGCGGTGGGTTCGGGTCGGCGTCGGTCGACAAGGATGGCGCATGTCGGGGAATGACGAGACGGGACGGGGGGCGCGGCGGTGACGCGAGGGTGGGATGTCAGCCCGCGAGAACGACCGATCCGGCGCCGACCAGCGCATCGAGCAGCGGGTCGGCGATCTCCGCGCCACGGCGCCCGTCGAACCCTCGATGCCGTCAGTCGGGCGGGCGGGCTGCCCGGTAGAACGCCCAGCAGGTGAGGACCTCCTCGTGGTCCTCCTCACAACGGCTGGCGATCACGCCGCCGTCGACGTCGATGCGCGAACTGCCCGGCTCGATGTCCGCGATCGAGCCGATCGGACGGGCGCGCAGGTGATTGAGCAGCCGGAAGTCGGCCGCGATCTTCGATCCGAGGGTGCGCGGATGCCGGTAGCTCATGATCGACCGGATGCTACACGCCGTGGGACCCCGGGGTGTTCGACCAGCCCTTGCCAGCTGTGGCGCGGAGTAAGGTAGGAGGGTGCGAGACATCGCCTTCGCGATCGGCTACGTCGCGCTGGTGCTGCTGGCCGTGTGTGCGGGCCTGGTGCTCTGGTCGATGCTCGGCCAGCCCTCGACCGGTCCCGCACGGTGAGGCACATCGGGATCTGCCTGCTCGCCGCCCTGCTGGTGCTGGGCTGCGACGTGCTCGGGCCGGAGCGGACCTTGTGGGCCTGCGGCGGGACCCAGACGATCACACCGGATGGGGTCATCCACTGCACGGGCGGACTGCCGCCAGGGCGTCCCGCCCCGGGTCCCTAGGCTCGGTGGCCCAGCTCGTCGCGCGGTCATCGACGCCCGGGAGTTCGACGACGGCCGTTGGGTTGTCACTCGGTGGTCGGGAGCTCCTGCTTGTCGAACGCGAAGACTAGAACGACCACCGTTCGTCCTCGGTGAATGGGCTTTGGCTGTCCGGCATCGTCCGAGTATGCGGTCGGCGCACGCCCATCTGGTGCAGGGGCGTCAATCCACGTACTGCAGCGGCGTCACGACGAAGTCATTCGGCAACGTCACGCCGGTCGCGTGGTTCGGGCAGTAGCCGTTGGGGACCTTGTCGAGATACTGCTGGTGGTAGTCCTCGGCGTAGTAGAACGGGCCGGCATCGACGATCTCGGTCGTGATCGCGCCGAAGCCGCCGGCGGTCAGTCGCTCCTGGTACGCGTCCTGTGAGGCCTCGGCCGCACGTCGCTGGGCCTCGCTCGTGACGCCGATCAGCGAGCGATACTGGGTGCCCATGTCGGTGCCCTGGCGCATGCCCTGGGTCGGATCGTGGTACTCCCAGAAGATCTTGAGCAGCTGCTCGTAGGACACCCGCGACGGGTCGAAGGCGACCAGGACGGCCTCGGCGTGGCCGGTCCGGCCCGTGCAGGCCTCCTCGTAGGTCGGGTTCGGGGTGTGGCCGCCCGTGTATCCCACCGCCGTGCTCACGACGCCAGGCGTCTGCCAGAACGCCTTCTCCGCGCCCCAGAAGCATCCGAGCGCGAAGGTCGCGGTCTCCGTGCCCTCGGGCCAGGGACCGGCGATCGGAGTACCGAGGACGGTGTGCGTCCCGGGT
>DASSII010000134.1:0-26028 GCA_035692005.1 Candidatus Limnocylindrales bacterium
CTGCGCGTCGACGTGTGCAGCAACTGCCACCCGTTCTTCACGGGCACGCAGAACATCATCGACACCGCCGGGCAGGTCGAGCGCTTCCAGAAGCGCCTGGAGCGCCAGGTCCGCAGCTAAGCTGCGATCGGCGTCCCTCGACCGCGTGACGGCCGGCCTTCGGGCCGGCCGTTTCGATTCGGGCTGGTACGGGTCGGCGAGGCCCTTGGCGTCCATGAGCGCGGGGATCGCCGGGCCCGCGTCGATGTCCCGATCAGGACCGCGGCAGGGGCTGGGGCGGGGGCCGGGGCAGGGACAGCGCGGGGTCGGGACGGCCGCGGGTCGGGACGGCCGCGGCCCGCGGCATAGGCCGGGGAAGGGGCCAAGTTAACCCGAGGCCGAGGCGGGGGCCGACAGAGGCAGGGGCCGACAGGGGCGTGGCCGGGGGCCGGGCCGAGGCCGGGGCCAGGGCCGAGACAGCCGCCCCATCATGAAGTACGCCGATCAGGATGGCGGTATGAGCGGTCACTGGACCCATGAGCGGGCTGATGGGAGCGGATGCGCGAGTCACTCCGAAAACGCGTGCCGAGCCATTGGCGCTATGTACAGTCGAACACGGCTGCGATCCGGTGGGCGCCACAATGTTGTCCTGATGCGCGGTATGCATGGTGGGCCGCTGGCGGTCGGCCACGGGCGGTGGGCCGCGGGCTGTTGGCCACAGGCAGTTGGCTACGGGCGGTCGGCCACAGGCTGTCGGCCACAGGCCGTCGACGTGGGCATGGTCGGCCGCGGGCGATCGGGCCTCGAGCTGCACGGGCCGGCTGGCCGGAACCACGGCGCCGCGGCGACCCCATGACCATCGGGCCTGACCCGACGCTCGCCCAACGCCGGTAGACTTCGGCGATGCCCCAATACGCGTACGGCGGCCAGGCCCTCATGGAGGGCGTCCTGATGCGTGGGCGCGATGCGCTCGCCGTGGCGCTGCGCCATCCGGATGGCCGGATCGTCACGGCGACCGAGCGGCTCGATTCGGGGCTCCATGCCTCGCCCGTCGCGAAGTGGCCCCTGGTCCGGGGTTTGGTCGTCCTGTACGAGACGCTGATCGTCGGCACGCGCTGGCTGGTCCGCAGCGCCAACGTCCAGGCCGAGGAGGACGAAGTCGAACTCGGCAAGGGTTCGATCGTCGTCATGCTGCTCATCACGTTCGGGGTGGCGATCGCGGTCTTCAGCCTGCTGCCGCTGTTCATCTCGAGCGTCGCGACGCAGGGAGCGACCCAGGGCTGGGCGCAGCCGGCGCTCGAGGGGCTCATCCAGGTCGGCATCTTCCTCGGCTACCTGACGCTGGTCTCGCGCGCTCCAGACATCCACCGCGTCTTCCAGTACCACGGCGCGGAGCACATGACGATCCACGCTCTCGAAGCGGGCGACCCGCTCACCGTCGACGAGGTCCGCAAGTACCCGACGGCCCATCACCGCTGCGGCACCGAGTTCCTGGTCATCCTCGTCCTGCTGTCGATCTTCGCCTTCTCGCTGGTCGGCAAGCAGCAGCCGCTGGTGATGATCGGCAGTCGCTTCGTGCTGATCCCGGTCCTCGCCGCGGTCGGCTACGAGATCCTGCGCTTCGGTGCCCGATTCCGGGCCAACCCGCTCGTGCGGGTGATCATGTATCCCGGCATCCTCGTCCAGATGATCACCACCAAGCGCCCGACCGACGACATGATCGAGGTCGCGATCACCTCGATGGAAGAGGCACTCGCTGCCGACGGCAATCCGGTACCCGATGGCTCCACACTGTTCGAGCGCGACCCGCTCCAGCTGCCCGGGCGTGCCGACGCACCGACCGCCGACAGCCTGCCTGGTGGCGCCGAGGTTCCGGCCATGGGCAGCGCGGCGGTGACGCACGCCACCCGTGATGGCATCGAGCCGGTCCCCGCCACGAGCCCGGGCGAGCCGCCACCGTTGACATGAGCGATCTCGACGCCAAGCTGGCGGAGATCGCCGCGCAGTATGACCAGGTGCAGGTCGAGCTCGGGCGGCCCGAGGTCACCAGCGATCCCAACGAGATCCGCCGGCTCGGACGTGAGCTCGCCCGCCTTGAGCCCACGGTCGAGGCATTCCGTCGGCTTGAGGCCACCCGCGGCGAGCTGGCCGGCGCCCGCGAGCTGCGCGACGCCACCGACGCCGACGACGAGATGCGGACGATGGCACGAGACGAGGTCGCGCGGCTCGAGGCCGACGAGGAGCGGCTGCTCGACGACCTCAAGGTCCTGCTGCTGCCGCGCGACCCGAACGACGACCGCGACGTCATCCTCGAGATCCGGGCGGGCGCCGGTGGCGAGGAGGCCGCCCTGTTCGGCGCCGAGCTGCTCCGGATGTACCTGCGCTACGCCGCGCGGCATCGGTTTGCGACGGAAGTGCTGAGCCTGAGCGAGACGGGCATCGACGGGATCAAGGAGGCCATCGCCCAGATCCGCGGTGACGGCGCTTATAGCCGGCTCAAGTTCGAAGGTGGCGTCCACCGCGTCCAGCGCATCCCGGCGACCGAGTCGAGCGGGCGGATCCACACCTCGACCGCGACCGTGGTGGTCATGCCGGAGGCCGACGAGGTGGAGATCGCGATCGACGAGGAGAAGGACCTTCGGATCGAGGTGAAGCGATCGTCCGGTCCCGGCGGACAGTCCGTCAACACGACCGACTCGGCGGTTCGCATCACCCACCTGCCGTCGGGCCTGGTCGTCGAGATCCAGGACGAGAAGAGTCAGCACAAGAACAAGGCCAAGGCGTTGTCGGTCCTGCGCTCCCGGCTGCTGGACCTCGAGATCCAGCGTCAGCGAGCCGCCGATTCGGCCGCGCGCCGCTCGATGGTCGGCTCCGGCGACCGGAGCGACAAGGTGAGGACCTACAACTTCGCGCAGGATCGCGTGACGGACCATCGCATCGGCAAGACCGTCCACAACCTGCCCGGGGTCCTTGCAGGCGACCTCGACGAACTCATCGACGCACTGATCATGGCCGACCAGGCCGATCGCCTGTCGAGCATCGTGGGTCACGATGACGCTGCCTGAGGTCGCCGACGTCCGGTTCCTGCCGGTCCGACCCGATCCCATCGTCAAGGCGACCGATCTCGGTTCCGTCCAGGTCCTCAAGCACGGCAACTGGTACCTGCTGACCGACGCGTTCGGCGACATCCACCCTGATTCGCGCGGACTCGGCCTCTATCACGGGGACACCCGGGTGCTGTCCTGCTCGATCCTGCGGGTGGGCGGCGCGCGGCCGGTCCTGCTCCAGACGTCGGTCGGGGCCAACTTTCGCGGCGGCATCCAGATGACCAATCCCTCGGCCGATCGGAACCCCGACGCCAAGGTCCACCCGCTCGACGAGCTGGTCGGCCGGACGGTCGGGATCAGTCGCGACCGCCTCATCGGGGGCGACGGGATGAGCGAACGACTGCGCATCAAGAATCACGCTGACGCGCCCGCTTCGATCGGCCTGGAGCTTGACCTCGGTTCGGACGGCGCCGACATCTTCGAGGTCCGGGGCTATCCGCGTCCCGGACGCGGACGGCTCCTGCCGGCCGCCGTGGCAGACGGGCGCGTGACATTCCGCTACGACGGCGTCGACGGCATGCGCCTGTCGACCTACATCGCACTGTCCGACCCGGCGGCCGGCGTCGAGTCGGTCGATCCCGCTGCCGACAGTTCCGACACGGGTGCCTCCGTCCGACTGCGCTGGACGCTCGAGCTCGGACCGAGCGAGGCCAGTGACATCAGCTGGATCGTCTGGTCCTCGCTCACGCCCGTGCCACCGGCGGGCTCGACCGACGAACCCGACGATGCGGCCGACCAGGCGGCCCTGTTCCCACCCGCGCCGCGCGTCACGAGCGACGAGGGAACCGCGAGCTATCACGCGTGGGAGCGCAGCACGACCGCCCTCGCGAGCGACCACGAGCTGTTCAACCTCGTCGTGAAGCGGTCGGTGTCAGACCTGCGGCTGCTCGTCAACGACGGTCCC
Source organism: Candidatus Limnocylindrales bacterium (assembly GCA_035692005.1). Taxonomy (GTDB): domain Bacteria; phylum Chloroflexota; class Limnocylindria; order Limnocylindrales; family CSP1-4; genus SPCO01. The sequence goes on from DASSII010000134.1 coordinate 3,991, forward strand.
GGCCCGGACGAGCGCTACGTCGCCGCGGGCGTCCCATGGTTCGCCACCCTGTTCGGCCGCGACGCGCTGATCTCCGCCTTCCAGTCGCTGGCGTTCCGGCCGCAGCTGGCGGTCGAGACGCTCGAGGTGCTGGCCGCCTACCAGGCCACCCACGACGACCCGTGGCGTGACGCCGAGCCCGGCAAGATCCTCCACGAGCTGCGCGGCGGGGAGATGGCCCGCGATGGGGAGCTGCCGCACACGCCGTACTACGGTTCGGTCGACTCGACGCCGCTGTGGCTCGTCCTGCTCGGCGCGACCTTCGACTGGACCGGCGACCGGGGCCTGGTCGATCGGCTATGGCCCAACGCCCTGGCCGCGCTGGACTGGATCGATCGCTACGGGGACCGCGACGGCGACGGCTTCGTGGAGTACGAGCGGCGTTCCGAGCGGGGACTGTTGAACCAGGGCTGGAAGGATTCCAGTGACGCGATCCGGGATCGCCAGGGTCAGACGGTCGTGGCGCCGATCGCGCTCGCCGAGGTGCAGGGCTACGTCTACGATGCCAAGCGACGGATGGCCGGCCTGGCGCGCATGCGCGGCGACGAGTCGCTCGCGACCCGGCTCGATGCGGATGCGACGACCCTCGCGACGCGCTTCGAGTCGGCGTTCTGGATGGAAGACCGCTCGTACTACGCCATGGCACTCGATCGCGACAAGCGTCAGGCCGATGCGATCGCCAGCAACCCCGGCCAGTGCCTGTGGTCCGGCATCGTCGGCCCGGACCGCGCGCGCGACGTCGTGGAGCACCTCACCCGCCCGTCGATGTTCTCGGGCTGGGGGATCCGCACGTTCGCGGCCGACCAGCCCGGCTACAACCCCATCGGCTATCACACCGGCACGGTCTGGCCGCATGACACCTCGCTGATCGCGGCCGGGTTCAAGCGCTACGGCTTCGACGATGCCTCGAACCGACTCGTCAGCCAGATGATGGAGGCGGCCCAGCAGTTCCCGGACTTCCGGCTGCCCGAGCTGTTCTGCGGCTTTGATCGGTCCGATGCCGGCAGCCCCGTCCCATACCCGGTCGCCTGCTCGCCCCAGGCGTGGGCCGCCGGCTCGTCGTTCCTGTTCGTCGAGACGATGCTCGGGATGCGCCCGCACGCGGATCGCGGCGAGCTCGAGCTGTTCCATCCCCACCTGCCCGACTGGCTCGGCAAGATCACCCTCACGGACCTGCGCGTCGGCGAGGCGTCGGTCGACCTGCTGTTCCACCGCTGGCGCGGGGCGACCAGCGCCGAGGTCCTGCGCAAGGTCGGCGATCTGGCCGTCACGATCCGGCTCTGATCGGACCGGCGACGCGCTCGACATGACCACGACCGGGGAACTGGTGACGGCCGGGACCGAGCGCCTCCGCGCGGCCGGCGACCCGTCGCCGCGGCTCGATGCCGAGCTCCTGCTCGCCCTCGCCATCGGTGTCGAGCGGACCGCGATCGTGGCCCATGCCGCCGCCCCAGTGGGACCGGGCGCCGAGTCCGCCTACCTCGGCTTCCTCGCCCGGCGTGAGGCAGGCGAACCGATCGCCTACATCCGCGGATTCAAGGAGTTCCACGGCATCGCCATCGGCACGGATCCACGCGCCCTCATCCCACGGCCGGAGACCGAGGGTCTGGTCGACGCCGCCGTCCGGGAGGTCATGCATCGGCTGACGGCGACGCCGCCCGGCGCCGGCGGTTCCGGTCGGCTGGCGGGTCACGCGGCGCGGGTCCGGGTCATCGACGTCGGCACGGGTTCGGGCGCGATCGCCATCGCCCTCGCGGTCGAGCTTCGACGGCGAGGCGTGCCGGGGGACGAGGTCGCGCTCGTCGCCCTGGACAGTTCGTCCGAGGCCCTCGACCTGGCCCGCGAGAACGCCGTCGGGCAGGCCGTCGCGGACCGGATCACGTTCATCGGTGGCGACCTGCTGCCGCCATCCCCGACGACGGAGCCATGGCACGTCGTGATCGCCAACCTCCCCTACGTCCGGACCGCCCTGCTCGACCCGGCGCCCGCGCCGACGTCGCATGAGCCGCTGGTCGCGCTCGATGGCGGCGCGGATGGGCTGGCCGTGATCGACCGGTTGCTCGAACGATTGCCGTCCGGCCTCGAGTTCGACGGGGTCGCATTGCTCGAGATCGGGTCGGACCAGGGTGTGGCCATCGTCGAGCTCGTCGAGCGGCGACTGCCGGGCTGGTCGTGCCACGTCGAGTCGGACCTGGCGGGGCTGCCGCGCATCGCCCGGATCGGGCGCGCCGCGGCATGACCGACGAGCTGGGCGCGGAACGGCCGTCGATCGCCGGCCAGACGGACGTCGACTCGCTCCGGCCGGAGCGCGTCCCTGCGGCGCCGGCACCGATCCTGCCGATCCGGCTCATCGCCCTCGACATCGATGGGACCCTGATCGGCGACGACCACGTCATCGGGGACCGAACGATCCGGGCCATCCGCGGCGCGATGGAGCGGGACGTGGCGGTGTCGCTGGTGACCGGCCGGATGGTCTCGTCGGCGATGCGCTTCGCCCGTGAGCTCGGGCTGGTCGGTCCGCTCATCGGCTACCAGGGCGGGCTCATCCGGGCCATGCCCGACGATCCGCGTCGGCTCGGGCGTCTGCTCGTCCACACGCCGCTGGCGGCCGATACGGCCCGCTCGGTCGTGCGCTGGACGCGGGACCACGGCCTCGACCCGCACGTCAACCACCTTGAGCGTTTCATCCTGCGGGTGGACGATCCCCGGGCCGACGACTACTCGGCGTTCATGGGCGCGCGGGCGGAACTGGTGCCCGACCTGCTCGAGGCCATCCAGCGACCCGTCACCAAGGTCCTTGCCGTCGGCGAGCCGCCGCTGCCCGTGTCGATCGCCCCACTGGCGCGCGCGTCGTTCGCCGGCGTCGCCGACGTGACGATCTCGCACCCGCGCTTCCTCGAGTTCGTCGCTCCCGGTGTCTCGAAGGGACGGGCCATCCGCTGGCTGGCCCGGCACCTGGGGATCCCGCTCGGCGCCACACTCGCGGTCGGCGACCAGTGGAACGATCTCGAGATGATCGCCGAGGTCGGGCACGGAGCGGCCATGCCATCCGCCCCGAGTGGCGTGCGCGCCGTCGCCCGATACGTGGCCGCACCGCTCGAGGACGAAGGCGTCGCCACGCTGATCGAAGACCTCGTGCTGGCGAGCGCTGGCCGGATCGACCGGGCCGCCGACCGGCTCGCGCGCGACGCCCAGGCCCGACGGGGCGAGGCAGCCAGCGACAGTCCGCCAGCGCCGCTGGATCCGGGGAGGGGCCGGTGACGGCACGCGTCGTGGCCGACGACCCGACCGGCCGGGCGGTCGCCGTCGACATCCTGCGCGGGGGCGGGCTCGTGGCATTGCCCACCGACACGGTGTACGGCATCGCGGTCGCGCTGGCCACTCCCGGCGGCATCGAGCGCCTGTTCGCGGCCAAACGGCGACCGCCGGACAAGGGGATCATGCTGCTCCTCGACGACTCGGCCCAGGCGGCCGCGGCCGGGCTGCTGACGCCGGCCGCCACCGCCCTCGCTGCGGCGTGCTGGCCGGGCGGGCTGACCGTCGTGGTGCCCCAGCGTCCGGACGTGCCATGGCCCCCGGTCCTCACCGCGGGGGCGGCCACGATCGGCCTTCGCGTGCCGGACCACGACGCCCCACGCGCGCTGGCGCGCGGCGTCGGCCCCCTCCCGACCACGTCCGCCAACGTGTCCGGCGTGGCCGAGGCCCGTGATGCCGCGGAGATCCTCGCCCAGCTCGGTGATCGCGTCGACCTCGTGCTCGACGGCGGGCCTGCCCACGGCGGTCCCGCCTCGACCGTCGTCGATTGCACCGCCGACCGGCCGGTCATCCTGCGGGTCGGCGCGATCGCGCCGACCGACATCGCGGCGATCCTCGATCGGGCCGGGATCGCGCACGACATCGCCTGATCGCACGGGCCGTTCGGCCGGCGGATGGTTCGTGGGAAGATAGCGACGGGCACCGCGCACGGCCGCGGCGCCGGGGTGGACAACGGGCAAGAAGGAGTCGTCGTCCCATGACCATCTCGCAGTCCCGCGGCCTGGCGCTGGAACCGATCGCCGAGGTCGACCCCGTCCTGTGGGAAGCGATGCAGGGCGAGCGGCGCCGCCAGCACGACAACATCGAGCTGATCGCCAGCGAGAACTACGTGGCCGCGGCCGTCCTCGAGGCGCAGGGCAGCTGGCTGACCAACAAGTACGCCGAGGGCCTGCCGGGCAAGCGCTACTACGGTGGCTGCGAGTTCGTCGACGTGGCCGAGCGACTCGCCCAGGAGCGCGCCCTCGCGCTCTATCCAGGCGCCGAGCACGTCAACGTCCAGCCGCACTCCGGGGCCCAGGCCAACATGGCCGCCTACTTCAGCGTGCTTCGACCGGGCGACCGGGTCCTTGGGATGAACCTCGCCCATGGTGGCCACCTGACCCACGGCATGGCCCTCAACTTCAGCGGCAAGCTGTTCGAGATCCATGCCTACGGCGTTCGGCAGGATACCGAGCGGGTGGACTATGACGCGATGGAGGCACAGGCCAACGAGATCCGGCCGAAGATGATCATCGGCGGGGCAAGCGCGTATTCCCGGTTGTGGGACTTCCAGCGGATGGCCGACATCGCGCATTCCGTCGGTGCGCTGCTGTTCGTCGACATGGCCCATATCGCGGGCCTGGTCGCGGCCGGACTGCACCCCAGCCCGTTCCCCCACGCGGACATCGTGACGACGACCACCCACAAGACCCTGCGCGGGGCGCGCGGCGGGATGATCTTCTCGCGCGACGAGCTGCCACCCGGGATCGATCCGGGCGACTTCCCGGCCCTCAAGGGCTCGCTCGGGGCGGCGATCGACAAGACCGTCTTCCCGGGTGTCCAGGGTGGGCCGCTGATGCACGTCATCGCCGCCAAGGCGGTCGCCTTCAAGCTCGCGGCCGAGGAACCATTCCGGGAGGACCAGCGGCGGACGGTCGCCAATGCGGCGGTCCTGGCCGAAACGCTGGCCGACCGCGGCGCGCGCGTCATCTCGGGTGGCACCGACAACCACCTCATGCTCGTCGACGTGACGCCGCTCGGAGTCACCGGCAAGGAAGCGGAGCAGCTGCTCGACGAGATCGGTATCACCGTCAACAAGAACGGCATCCCGTTCGACCCGCTGCCGCCGAACACGGCGTCCGGCATCCGCCTGGGCACCCCGGCCACGACGTCCCGTGGCTTCGGCGAGGACGAGATGCGGGACATCGGTCGGATCATCATCGAGGCCATCAGCGGCCGCGACGATCCAGCCGTCCAACGGCGGCTGGCGGCCCAGGTCGCCGACATCGTCGCGCGCTTCCCCGTCCCCGGCCTGCCGACGGCGTGACGGCCCGCCCGGGCGCACGGTGACCTTCATCGAAGGGGCGGTTGACAGCCTCCTGCCGATCCTGGCCGTCTTCGTCCTGTCGGCGGGGATCGCCCTCCTGCTGACGCCCGTCGTCCGCGATGTCGTGGTCCGGCGCGGGATCGTCGACCGACCGAATGCGCGACGGGTCAACACCCGACCGATCCCGCGCGCTGGCGGGATCGCCATCGCGGCCGCCTTCCTGATCGTGGCGGCGCCGTTCGTCCTGCTCAACGAGCAGACGCACTGGGTCCCCACTGCGCTCAACCTGTCTCCGACCGACTTCCTCGCCCTGTTCGCCGGGGGCGCCTCCGCGGCGCTCATGGGCGCGCTCGATGACCTGTTCGACCTGCGCGCCCGCTGGCAACTGGCGGGCCAGGTCCTGCTGGCGTTGGCGGCCGTGGCGCTCGGCGTCGGGATCGACGTCATCAACAACCCGTTCGGCGCGGACGTGATCCGCTTCAGCCTGCCGTATTCGATCGGGTTCACGGTCTTCTGGATCGTCGGGATGATCAACAGCATCAACTGGATCGACGGCCTCGACGGGTTGTCGAGCGGGATCGCCCTCATCGCCTCGGTGACCCTCGGGCTCATCAGCCTGACGACCCAGGTGAGCCAGCCGCTGATCACTGTCCTGTGTTTCGCGCTCGCCGGGTCGCTGGCCGGGTTCCTGCGCTGGAACTTCCACCCAGCCAGGATCTTCAGTGGCACGAGCGGTGTCCAGTTCGTCGGGTACACGCTGGCGGTGCTGTCGATCCTCGGCTCGGCCAAGGTGGCCGTGGCGCTGCTCGTGCTGGGCGTGCCGATCATCGATACGTTCTGGATCATCGTGGGGCGCTTGAGCCAGCGCCGCTCGCCGTTCACCCCCGATCGCTCGCACATCCACCATCGCCTGCTCGACCTGGGGTTGTCCCATCGGGACACGGTGCTGGTCATCTACGCGATGTGCGCGGCCCTCGGGGTGCTGGCGATGCTCGTGTCCGAGGTGACCCAGCTGTACGCCTTCCTCGGCGTGTTCGTCGTGTCGGGCCTCATCCTGTTCGGTCCGACCCGCGGCGCATTTCGGCGGCCCGAGGAACTCGAGGCGGAGTCGTACGAGTCGACAGGACAAGGTGCCCAAAGCGCGACGGAGCCCTCCGCGCGCCGCTGACGTCGGGCTGGACGGGTCGGCTCGCACGCTCGCGTGGCGGTGCTAGCATCGCCCGCGTCATGCCCACCGAGTGGCTCGTCATCGCCGTCATCGCCCTCGTCGCCCTGTTGGTGGCGGCCGATGTCGCCCGCCGCGCCGCCGAGCACGGCGAGCGGCTCCCCGCGGCTCGCCAGCCGGGGCGAACGGCGCACCGGAGAGGGCCCATCGGCGCTGTCATCGATCTCGTGGACGCGTCCGTGGCCGCGTACGTCGTCCGTGACCGACTCGGCCGATCGACCGCGACCCGTGCCGAGCGCCAGGCCGAGGCGGACAAGGCGGCCGTGGTCGCGCGGGCCGATGAGATCCGGCGCCTGCGGGCCGCCGCGGACCGACAGCCCACGGTCCCACCGAGCGAGCGCCGCTGAGCCGATCCACGGCCCCGCCCGGGAGTGGTTCGGGCGCTGGCGGGTCCTCGCAACCCTCTGCTACACTGCCGCTGCCTTGACAGGTCGCCCATGATCGAGCCCGGCCGAGGGCTGGCCTACTTCGCCCTCTTCTCGGAGATCGGCCTCTCCCTCCTGGTGACGACCCTGCTTGGCACGCTCGCCGGCTACTGGCTGGACGGGCAACTCGGGACCAACCCGATCTGTGCCATCGCCGGCTTCCTGGTCGGCGGGGGATCGGGAACCTGGGCGATCTACAAACTGGTCAGCCGATTCCTGGCGACGATCGAATAGACCGCCGGCCGGTCGACACAGCACTGACCGGCCGAACGAGGACCGAGCGCGGCGTGACGCCGCGCTCCTGTGTGTGGAGCAACTGTGACGAGCGTGCAACCCGCGACGACGGAGACCCCGCCGCCCTCCGGAGGGCGCAGTCGCCGTGTGAACTGGCTGCTCATCATCGGTGCGGTCATCCTCGCCAACATCGCGGTGTTCGTCTTCTTCCCGCCATTCGACAAGGCGGACCCGGCTGGTGCGTGCGCCTATCCCGTGTGCTTCATCAATGGCACGCTCGAGTTGCCTGCCCCCCACGTCGTCTGGCCGGTCGGGCACCATGCCCCGGCCGAGCTCATCACCTGGGATGTGAGCATCTCGAGCTCGATCCTCACGATGTGGATCATCTCGATCGTGCTGATCGTCACGCTCATCGTCCTGACCCGCAAGCGGGACGCGTTGCCAGGCCGCGCACAGAACGCCATCGAGGCGCTGTACGAAGGCATCGAATCGTTCGGCATGTCGCTCGGCGGGCGGGCCGCCAAGCCGTACATCCCGCTGTTCGTGACGTTGTTCATCTACATCCTGGCCAGCAACTGGAGCGGCCTGTTGCCGTTCGTCGGCCGGATCGAGACGTTCCGGGCGCCGACCAGCGACGTCAACATCACGGTCGGTCTGGCGCTGGTCAGCTTCGTGCTGTTCCACATCGAGGGCGTGCGCGCGCTCGGTGTCGGCGGCTACCTGTCGAAGTTCTTCCCCGTCCGGGAGTTCCGCAACGGCATCGGGGCGGGCATCATCGCGATGTTCGTGGGACTGATCGAACTGATGCTCGAGTTCGTCAAGCCACTCACGCTGTCGATGCGACTCTTCGGCAACATCTACGGCGGGGAGGTGGCCCTGGGGGTCATCCTGGCGCTGACCGTCTCGATCATCCCCCTGGCGATCTACGGCCTCGAACTCATGCTCAACACGGTCCAGGCGCTCATCTTCAGCGTCCTGACCCTCATGTTCATCCTCGCCGCCATCGAAGGCCATCACCCCGAAGACGAGCACCACAAGGACGAGCCGGTGGCGACCCCGGTCGGCACCGACGAGCTCGAGCAGGTGCTCGCCAACGCCACGTAGCGCGGGTCCATCGCGGACCATCCACCCATCACGGTCCCAATGATCCCGGCCCGAAGGGTCGGGGAGTAGGAGGAACAACCCAGCATGGAACTCATCGGCGCAGGCCTCGCTGCCCTCGGCGTCATCGGCCCCGGCATCGGCATCGGTATCCTCGGCGGCCTGTCCTCGAGCGCGATCGGACGCAACCCGGACGCCGCTGGCCAGATCCGCGGCCTCGCGATCATCCTGGCGGCCTTCGCGGAGGGCCTCGGCGTCCTCGCGGTCGTCGTCGGACTGCTCGTCGTCTTCCTCAACCCGGCCGCCGCCTAGGCCCGGGCGAGAGCGATACCGTGGACATCCTGGCCGTCGCCACCGGCGCGGCCGGCGGCGCCATCGCCCTGACCGCAGAAGGCGAGCAGGCGGCCGGCCTGACGATCAACCTGTTCTGGGTGCTCGTCAGCGCCATCAACTTCCTGCTCCTGCTGGCCATCGTCTGGACGTTCGCGTTCAAGCCGTTGACCCGCACGCTCGACGATCGTCGCAACGCCATCGAGCAGGGTCTCAAGGACGCCGAACAGGCCCGTCGCGACCGTGAATCGGCCGAGGCGGAGCGCGTGCAGACGCTGGCCGAGGCGCGGCGTGAAGCGAACGACATCCTCGCTCGGGCGCAGAAGGTCTCGCAGGAGACCCGGGATGCCGACATCGCGGCGACCCGCGAGGAGCTCGAGCGGATGCGCGATCGCGCGACCGCCGACATCGATGCCGAGAAGCAGCGGGCGATCGGCGAGCTGCGGGGCGAGGTCGCCGACCTGGCGCTCGCCGCGGCCGGTCGCGTCGTCGGCGAATCGATGACCGACGACCGCCAGCGGCGGCTCGTCCGCGAGTTCCTCGACCGCGCCGGTTCGGTCGACGCCGACTCGACCAACTGATGGCACGACGAGACAGCGGCGCGCGCCGCTACGCTGAAGCCGCGTTCCAGGTGGCGATGCGCGACGACACGCTGACGGCGTGGCGCGCGGAGCTCGACCTGGCGGCGGAGATCGCCGCAGACCCGCGCGCGCTCACGGTCCTTGCCAACCCCGCCATCCCCACGGATCGGCGGGTGGAGGTGCTGACCGAGCTGCTCGGCGGCCATCTGTCTCGGCCCGTCCTCAATCTCATCCATCTGCTGCTCCGGCGCGGTCGGATCGAAGAGCTGCCGCGCGTCGCCGCGGAGTTCCGTCGGCTCGACGATGCACGCCAGGGCATCACTCATGCCACCGCCACCAGCGCGGCCGTGCTGTCCCCGGACGAGGTCCGGGCGATCACCGCGCGGCTGGAGCAGTCCACCGGCGGCCGCGTCGCGCTCGACGTCGAGGTCGATCCCAGCCTGCTGGGCGGTCTCATCGTCCGGGTCGGCGACCGCCTGATCGACGGGAGCGTTCGGGGTCGCCTCGAGCGGCTGCGGAATCAGCTCATCTCGGGCGCCCTCTAGGAGATCCGCCACATGGCCATCCGATCCGACGAGATCACCAGCATCATCAAGTCCGCCATCGATTCGTTCGACTCGAGTCTCGAGACGCGCAGCGTCGGGACCGTCGTCGAGGTCGGTGACGGAATCGCCCAGATCTACGGTCTCGACGGCGCGCTGGCGTCGGAGATGCTCGAGTTTCCCGGTGGGGTGATGGGCATGGCCCTCAACCTCGAGGAGGAAACGGTCGGCGCGGTCATCCTCGGCGATGCCTCCGCGATCAAGGAAGGCGACACGGTCAAGACCACGGGTCGGGTCGTCGAGGTGCCGGTCGGTGCCGCGCTGCTCGGTCGCGTCGTCGACCCGCTCGGCCGTCCGCTCGACGACAAGGGCCCGATCGCCGCCAGCGGTACGCGCCCGGTCGAACGCATCGCCCCTGGCGTCATCGTGCGCAAGTCGGTCGATACCCCGGTGCAGACAGGCATCAAGGCCATCGACGCGCTCATCCCGATCGGTCGCGGCCAGCGCGAGTTGATCATCGGCGACCGCCAGACCGGCAAGACCGCGATCGCCATCGACGCGATCATCAACCAGAAGGGCAAGGGACTCGTCTGCATCTACGTCGCGATCGGCCAGAAGCTGTCGACCGTCGCGAACACCGTCGCGGTCCTCGAGCAGCACGGGGCGATGGACCACACCATCGTCGTCGTCGCCGGCGCCGACGACCCGGCGCCACTCCAGTACCTGGCCCCGTACACCGGTGTGACGATGGGCGAGGAGGTCATGGAGAACGGCGTCGAGGTGGCCGGGCAGGGCCTGGTCAAGGACGCCCTGTGCGTCTATGACGACCTGTCCAAGCACGCCTGGGCGTACCGCGAGATGGCCCTGCTGCTGCGTCGCCCGCCGGGTCGCGAGGCCTATCCAGGCGACGTCTTCTACCTGCACAGTCGCCTGCTGGAACGTGCCGCCCGCCTCAACGACGACAACGGCGGCGGCTCGCTGACGGCACTGCCGATCATCGAGACCCAGGCCGGTGACGTGTCGGCCTACATCCCGACCAACGTCATCTCCATCACCGACGGCCAGATCTTCCTCGAGACCGACCTGTTCAACGCCGGCCAGCGGCCGGCCCTCAACATCGGCATCTCGGTGTCGCGCGTCGGTTCTGCCGCACAGACGAAGGCGATGAAGCAGGTCGCCGCCCCATTGAAGCTTGACCTGGCCCAATACCGCGCCCTGGCGGCCTTCGCCCAGTTCGCGTCGGACCTCGACAAGGCCACCCGCGACCAGCTGACCCGCGGGGAGAAGCTGTCGGAGATCGTCAAGCAGCCGCAGTACCAGCCGCTGCCCGTCGAGAAGCAAGTCGCCATCCTGTACGTGGCAACGACCGGCAAGCTCGACGACGTCCCGACGCCCCGAGTCAAGGAATTCGAGACCCAGTTCTACCGCTTCCTCGAAACGGAGCGGCCGGCCATCCTCACCGAGCTCGGCGACAAGAAGGCCCTCTCCGACGACCTCGCCAAGGCCCTCGAAGAAGCCACCGACGCCTTCCGCCAGTCGTTCCTGGCCTGATCGATGATGGAACCGAGGATCCGCCGCTGTGGCGTCGCAGGGCAAGGCGGAGGAGAGCACGGGAGCGAGCGCACCCCAAGGTGCGTGAGCGAGCGCGCGCAGCCGACAACGCCGCCATGCGGCGATCACGGCGGCGACTGAGGTCGTATGGCAAGTCAACGAGACATCAGGCGGCGGATCGGCGCCGTCAAGAACATCAAGCAGATCACCCGGGCGATGCAGTTCGTCGCTGCCTCGAAGCTCAAGCGCGCCCAGGATTCGACCCTGGCCGCGCGGCCCTACAGCGAGAAGCTCGACGAGGTCCTGGCCGACCTGTCGGCGGTGCTGGGCGCCGAGGACCATCCGTTGCTCGCCGAGCGGCCCGAGGGTGGCAAGCGTCTCATCGTCCTGATCACGACCGACCGCGGGCTGGCCGGACCGCTCAACACCAACACCATCCGGTTCGCATCGCGCGAGATCATCGACCATCGCGGGGACCTCGCCCTCGTCACCGTCGGCCGCAAGGGGCGTGATGCGATGCGCCGCGCCGGTGTGCGGCTGGAGGCGCATTTCGCCGGGTTCGGTGATCGGCCCACCTTCGCCGACGTGATCCCGCTGGCCCGTCTCATCTCCGACGACTTCCTCGCCGGCACGCACAACAAGGTCGACATCATCTACAGCCGATTCGTGACGACCCTGACCCAGCGGCCCGAGTCGTTCCAGCTGCTGCCGATCCCTCCCAGCGACGACACCGAAGGCATCCCCGGCAACCAGTTCATCTTCGAGCCGAGCGCCGCCGCGGTGCTCGCCCAATTGCTTCCGCGCTACGTCGCCACGCGCCTGTTCCAGGCCGTGCTCGAGGCCAAGGCCAGCGAAGAATCCAGCCGGATGGTGGCGATGAAGAACGCGACCGAGAACGCCGAAGAACTCATCGAGGACCTGACCCTCTCGTACAACAAGGTCCGTCAGTCCAACATCACCCGCGAGATGATCGAGATCGCGTCCGGCGCCCAGGCGCGCTGACCGCACAGGACGCAAGGAGGCTTCCCCAACCATGGCGATCGCCACGCCGGCCACCGGCCGGGTCATCCAGATCACCGGCCCGGTGGTCGACATCGAGTTCCCGCCCGGCCGCCTGCCGGCCATCCTCAACGCGGTCGAGATCCAGCGCGAAGGTCAGGATTCGTTGGTCTGCGAGGTCCAGCAGCACCTTGGCAACAACTGGGTGCGGACCGTCGCGATGACCACGACCGACGGGCTTGCGCGCGGGATCGAGGTCCTCGACACCGGCGCCCCGATCAGCGTGCCGGTCGGTGAGGCGACGCTGGGACGCGTGTTCGACGTGCTCGGCCGGCCGATCGACAACAAGGGCCCGGTCGAGACCGACCTGCGTCTGCCGATCCACCGCCAGGCTCCGGCGTTCGACGAGCAGTCGACCGAAGTCGAGGTGTTCGAGACGGGCCTCAAGATCATCGACCTCATCTGCCCGTTCAAGAAGGGCGGCAAGATCGGCATCTTCGGTGGCGCCGGGGTCGGCAAGACGGTCATCATCCAGGAGCTCATCCGCAACGTCGCCCAGGAGCACGCGGGCTACTCCGTGTTCGCCGGCGTCGGCGAGCGGAGTCGTGAGGGCAACGACCTGATCGCAGAGATGACCGAGTCGGGCGTGCTCGCCAAGACGGCCTTCGCGTTCGGCCAGATGAACGAGCCGCCGGGTGCCCGCCAGCGGGTGGCGCTGACCGGCCTGACCATGGCCGAGTACTTTCGCGACGAGGAGGGCCGCGACGTCCTCCTGTTCATCGACAACATCTTCCGCTTCACCCAGGCGGGTTCCGAGGTGTCGGCGCTGCTCGGACGGATGCCCTCGGCGGTCGGCTACCAGCCGAACCTGGCGACCGAGATGGCCGGCTTGCAGGAGCGGATCACCTCGACCAAGAAGGGCTCGATCACGAGCCTGCAGGCGGTGTTCGTCCCGGCTGACGACTACACCGACCCGGCGCCGGCCACGACGTTCGCCCACCTCGACTCGACCATCCGGCTCGAGCGCAGCATCGCCGAACTGGGCATCTACCCGGCGGTCGATCCGTTGACCTCGACGTCGCGCGTGCTCGATCCCAATGTCGTCGGCCAGGAGCACTACGACGTGGCCCAGGAGACCAAGCGCGTCCTGCAGCGCTACCGCGACCTGCAGGACATCATCGCCATCCTCGGCATCGACGAACTGTCCGAGGACGACAAGGCGACTGTCGCCCGCGCCCGCCGGCTGCAGCGCTTCGCCAGCCAGCCGTTCTTCGTGGCCGAGGTGTTCACCGGCCGGCCCGGCGCCTACGTCTCGATCAAGGACACGGTCGCCTCGTTCAAGGAGATCCTCGAGGGCGCGACGGACACCTTGCCCGAACAGGCGTTCTTCCTCGCCGGTACCGTCGAGGACGTCCGCGAAAACGCGGCCAAGCTGGCGGGATGAACCGATGTCGCTGACCCTGGAGATCGTCACGCCCGAGCGGCTGGCCTACTCGGACACGGTCGACGCCGTCGTGTTGCCGGGCTCGGAGGGCGAGCTCGGCGTGCTGCCGCATCACGCCCCGCTCGTGTCGATGCTCGGCGTCGGGGAGCTGCGCATCCGCAAGGGCGGCGTCGAGGAATCGTTCGCCATCGCCGGGGGCTTCCTCCAGGTCCGGCCGGACAAGATCGTGGTCATGGCCGAGACGGCCGACATGGCCAGCGAGATCGACCTCGAGACCGCGCAGGAAGCGCGCCGCGAGGCCGAGCGCGCGCTCGAGACCGGCTACACCGAAGGCGTCGACCTGTCGGCGGCCCGGGCCGCTCTGCAGCAGGCACTCCTCCGCATCCGGGTCGCGGAACGGCGCTACCGCGAAGGCCCCAGAAGGCGGGGCTAGCCGTGGCTGACGCGCGGCCGTTCCACTGGGAGTTCGTGCCCGAGGCCGTGCCGCGGGAAGTCTTCCGCGTGGAGGGCGGGCGGCCGTTGTCGGGGACGGTCGCTATCAGCGGGGCGAAGAACGCGGCGCTCAAGCTCATGGCGGCGGCGACGCTGACCGGTGAGCGCTGCCGGCTCACGAACGTTCCCGAGATCGAGGACGTGCGCGTCCTGGCCGACACCCTGCGCGATCTGGGCGTCGTCGTCGAGCACCCGCAACCGAATGTCTACGAGATCGCCTCGGGCGACGTCGAGTGGCTGTTCGTGCCGCTCGAGGCTGCCGCCCGGATGCGCGCCAGCTTCATCCTGCTCGGCCCGCTGCTCAGCCGCTTCGGGCGGGTCATCATCAGCAACCCGGGTGGTGACCGGATCGGCCGCCGGCCGGTCGACCTGCACGTCGAGGCGATGCGCTCGCTCGGGGCGGAGATCTCCTACCGCAACGGCTACTACTTCGCCACGGCGCCGGGTCGGCTGCGCGGGGGCGAGGTGCGCTTTCCGTTCGTATCGGTCATGGGCACCGAGAATGCCATGCTTGCGGCGACCCTGGCCGACGGGCACACGGTCATCCGTCCGGCCGCCCAGGAGCCGGAAGTCGACGACCTCATCGCGTTCCTCCGGAAGATGGGCGCCGAGGTCGAGCGGACCGCGCCCGACACGATCGAGATCGAGGGCCGCAAGCGGCTTCGCGGCGCGGAGCATCGGGTCGTGCCCGATCGGATCGAGGCCGGCACTTTTGCCGTTGCCGGCGCCCTCACCGGTGGACGGATCACCCTGACCGGCGCGCCGTGCGAGCATCTCGGTGCGTTCATCGAGATCGCCGGCCGCGTCGGCGTGAGCCTCGCCTGCGGCACCGACACGATCGAAGTGGACGGCAGCGCGCTCGACGACAGCGGCTATCGGGCGGTCGATATCGCCACCGCGCCGTACCCCGGTCTGGCGACCGACCTCCAGCCGCCGACGTCGGTCCTGCTGACCCAGGCCGTCGGCGCGTCGCACGTCGACGAGACGATCTTCGAGGATCGCCTCGAGTGGATGAGCGAGCTGCGCCGCATGGGCGCCGACATCGACATCGCCGACGCTCACCACGCCACCATCCGTGGCCGGTCGCCGCTGCGTGGCGCCGAGGTCGAGATCGGCGACCTGCGCGCCGGCGCGTCGCTCATCCTCGCGGCGCTCGCGGCCGAGGGCAGCACCACGATCCATGGCGCACACCATGTTCAGCGGGGCTATGAGAACATCGAAGGCAAGTTCCTGGAACTCGGGGCCAGGATCGAGCGCCTCGCAGAAGGGAACGACACGACCCCCTCATGAAGATCGGCATCGACCTCGGCACGGCCAACATCCTCGTCTACGTCCAGGGCAAGGGCATCGTCATCACCGAGCCCTCGGTGGTGGCCGTCTCGGACGACAACCGCATCGTGGCGGTCGGCGAGGAGGCGCGCGAGATGATCGGCCGCACGCCCGGCAACATCCAGGCCATCCGGCCGATGAAGGACGGCGTCATCGCCGACTACGTGATCACCGAGGCGATGCTGTCGCACTTCATCGCCAAGGTCCGCGGCCGGGTCCGGTTCGCGCGACCCGAGGTGATGATCAGCGTGCCGGCGGGCGTGACGTCGGTCGAGAAGCGCGCGGTCCGCGACGCGGCGCTCAAGGCCGGCGCCAAGGACGCCTACCTGATCGAGGAGCCGCTGGCCGCCGCGATCGGGGCCAACGTCCCGATCAGCGGACCGTCAGGCAACATGATCATCGACATCGGTGGCGGCACCTCGGAGATCGCGGTCATCGCCCTCGGCGGCATCGTGGTGTCGCATTCGCTGCGCGTCGGCGGCAACAAGTTCGACGAGGCCATCGCCACCTACATCCGCAAGAAGTACAACCTGATGGTCGGCGAGCGGACGGCCGAAGAGGTCAAGATGCAGATCGGCACGGCGCTGCCGCTCGAGCGCGAGCTGACGATGGAGGTCCGTGGCCGCGACCTCATCGCGGGGCTGCCGCGGACCATCCCGATCACCTCGTCCGAGGTGATGGAGGCCATCGAGCAGCCCCTCCAGCAACTGGTCGCCGCGGTTCGTTCGGTGCTCGAGCAGACCCCGCCGGAATTGTCCTCCGACATCATCGACAAGGGCATGGTGATGTCCGGTGGCGGAGCCCTGTTGCGCAACATCGACAAGCTGCTGACCCAGGTGACCGGCGTGCCGTGCCATGTCGCTGAGAACGCCCTCGACTGCGTCGCCCTTGGCACGGGCCTCGCTCTCGAGCACTTCGATTTCTTCAAGAAATCGCTCGTCCAGCAGATCTGATGGCCCGGGCACCGGGGGCCGGTCCGATCCGGGGACGGGTGATCCGCCGGACGCCATGACCGGCCGCGCATTCATCGACCTGCACTGCCACACCGACGCGTCGTTCGACTGCCTGTCGCGACCGGCGGACGTGGTCCAGGCGGCAGCCGCGCGCGGCCTGACGCACCTCGTCGTGACCGATCACGAGCGGATCGACGGTGCGCAGCGGGCCCGAGACGCCGCACCCGAGGGACTGACCGTCATCGTCGGCCAGGAGATCCGCACCGCGGACGGCGACCTGACCGCCGCCTTCCTGACGACGCCGGTGGAGCCCGGGATGACCGCCGCGGACACGATCGCCGCCGTCCGCCAGCAGGGCGGGCTGGTCGGTATCCCCCACCCGTTCGACCGCTACCGGGGCTCGCTGCTCAAGGACACGCGCATGGCGGCCCTGGCCCCGCTCGTGGACTGGATCGAGGTTTACAACGCCCGCCTGATCGGCGGCGGGAACGAGCGGGCCGCGGATCTCGCTCGAACCCATGCCCGCTCCGGGGTGGCGGTGTCGGATGCCCACACCATCGTCGAGGTCGGGGTGGCGTACACCGCGCTTGACGGGGACCCGTCGACCCCGGCCGGGCTGCTGGCCGCGTTGCCGTCCGCCGAGCTCGTGGCCGGCCGCGCCAGCTTCACGGTCCGTCTCTGGACGCCGTTCGCCAAAGGTGTGCAGCGCGTCCGCGGCAACGGCCGGATCCGGGCGGACGTCCGCGGATGACCGACCATCGGCAGGACCATCGACGCATGGCCGACGGGACCGACGACGCCGTACCGTCCGGGGCGATGGAGGCCAGCCCGACGCTCGACCCGCGGACCGCCGTTTCGGGCACGCCCCGAAGCGGTTCGCCGCCCGACCTCCCGCCGCCACCGCTCTCCCTCGAAACGCCCGTCCCGGAACCGGATGGCGCCCAGATGTCGCTGGCGGCGAGGCTGCGCCAGCCGCGGACGATCATCTCGATCGCCATCCCGCTGGCCGTCATCGCTGTGTTCGTGGCGCTCAACGGCGAGCAGCTTTCGCAGGTCCCGGCCCTCATCCTGGGGGCCAACCCGGCACTCGCCCTCCTCGCGTTCGCCGTGTTCTATGCCGGCTTCCCGTTGCGTGGCCGACGCTGGGCGACCCTGCTGCGCGGCACGGGCATCCGGGTCAGCACCCGCGACTCGACCGAGATCATCTTCCTGTCATGGCTCGTCAACTGCGTCGTGCCGGCCAAGCTCGGCGACGTCTATCGCGCCTATCTGCTCAAGATCAACAGCACGGCCTCGCTGTCGAGGACGTTCGGGACGGTGTTCATCGAGCGCATCCTCGACCTGTTCGCGATCGCCATCCTCGGTCTCGCCGCGGGCTACTGGAGCTTCCGCTCCGGGTTGCCGCCGGCGATCCAGCTGGTGTTCGGGATCGGCGTCGTGGTCGTCGTCGTCCTCGCCGTCGCGTTGCTGACGATGCGCAACTTCGGTCGTCGCATCATCGTCGCGCTGCCGTTGCCGCATCAGGTCCTGGACCTGTACGACCGGTTCGAGGAAGGCGTGTTCGGGGCTCTCGTGCCGCGGCAGCTGCCCGGCCTGGGCGTGCTGACCGGCTTCATCTGGATGACCGAGGCGGTGCGCCTCTACCTGGTCGTCCAGGCGCTGGGGTTCGCCGACGTGTCACTCGGCCTGTCGGGGGCGGTCTTCGTCGCGCTCATCGGCTCGCTGTTGACGGCGGTGCCGCTCAGCCCGGCCGGGCTCGGCATCGTCGAGGCGGGCGTGGTCGGCGTCCTGCACGTGGCCTACGGGGTGCCGCTGCCCGAGGCGACCGCGATCGCCCTGCTCGACCGGGTGATCAGCGTCTTCTCGATCATCGTGTTCGGATCCATCGCCTACGCCATCTCGGACAAGCCGAGGGGCCTCGGACGGATCGCCGGTTCGCCGGACGGCCCGACCGCGGCGTCGACCCCGGCCTAGCGCGGCGGTCCGCACCGAAAGGTGCCCGCAACCCCCTGGGGCAGGGGGTGTGACATCCGTAGCCCGTGGCTGGGCGTACTTTGGTCCGGGGTGCCCCTCGACGCGACACCCCAGCGCACCGCCGGTGACCGCACCGCTCCCGCCCACGTCCTCGTGCGGAGCACGCAGCCGCCACCGGTACCAACGGGGGATACAGGCTCGCTGCCCGCGTCCGCATCATCGTGGCATCGAGGCACCGAACGAGCGGGGTCCTTCCCGCACGCGGACCGCCCCCAGGAGCGCC
This sequence comes from Candidatus Limnocylindrales bacterium, assembly GCA_035692005.1. Classification (GTDB taxonomy): domain Bacteria; phylum Chloroflexota; class Limnocylindria; order Limnocylindrales; family CSP1-4; genus SPCO01. The sequence goes on from DASSII010000134.1 coordinate 22,834, forward strand.
CAGGCAGCATGACCACCCAGAACGGCCGAGCGTTCAACGAATGGCTTCGAGCCCAGCTCAAGGCCAAGAAGATGTCGCAGCGGCAACTCGCTCAGCAGTCGGGCGTCGATCACTCGACGATCTCCCGCCTGATCCGGGGCGACCGGATGCCGTCGCTCGGGACGGCCACCAAGCTCGCTCGCGGGCTGCGGGAGCTGCGCGACGACGCGGACACGCCGCAATACCTGGGTCTCGTGGCCGCTGGGGCGACCAATCCGACCGCGCGCGTCGAGTACGCGCTACGGGCCGATGAGCTCCTCTCCGAGCCGCAGGTCCGCCAGATCATGGAGTACTACCTCGCCGTGCGGATGCGTCGCTTCGGGCGCGCACTGCCGGGCGGCGGCGGAACGGCCGTTGGGACGAGCGAGCGCGGCACCGACCGATCGATGGGCGCGCCCGTCGGCGGCGGCGGTCGGCCGATCGGCAGCGGACGCGTCGGCGGGATGGGCCAGGGCAGCGGGCTCGGGCCGAGCGCCGGTATCGGACCCGGTGGGGTCACCACCGTCAGCACCGTTCGAACCGTGACACGAGGCCGGGGTCCCGGCCGCTTCTAACGCATCTCAGGGCACGACCCGGAACGCCCTCCACCGTCCGGGTCTCGGGGACAGCGAACGCCGGCGTCTGGGGCGCCGGCGTTCGCGATTCGTCGGCTCAGGATGGGCCGCGACCATAGATCGACACGAACCGGCCGGGCGCCGCCTCGAAGCGATCGATCAGGGGCCCCCAGTCCGGACCACCGGCGTCGCCTGCGACGGCAGACTCGGCGGGACCGCCGCATGCCGCGCCCAGGGAGTCGCGGAAGAGGTCGTCGCACAGCAGGACCAGACCCGCGACCGGGGACGGCGCCGCGGGACCGGTCGGGGTCAGGCCGCCGGGGGCGAAGCCCTTCGGCGTGTCGGCGATGTAGGTCCGTCCGAGTCGAGCCAACGGATAGACCATCGCCTCGGTCGACTTGAAATCGGGCAACGAGCGGATGCGGGCCACGTCGCCGGGCGCGGCCCCGCCAGCTGCCAGGGCCTGCTCGACGCGGGTCGCGGCGATGGCACCTGCCGGGAACCCACCGTCGGGATGGATCGGCGGGGGACGATGCGCCAGATTCCAGGCGACCAGCACGATCAGGGCGACGATCGAAGCGAGGACGAGCAGCGTTCCCGGGCCGGCCCTCCGGGCGGATCCGCCCGCGCCGACGCGTCCCGGGGCGGCGACCCGGGCCACGCCCAGGCCGACCAGCACGAAGACCATCGGGTCGGCGAACGCGTGGTAGTGGTCGTTGGGAAGCCCGCGCACGACGGCCGCGAGGCTCGGCGCGGCGATGGCCAGGAACAGTGCCGACCAGGCCAGCCCGAGGCCGAGCCAGCGGACGGCCAGCGTCTCGGCACTCGCCGCTGAACCCCCGCCGGTGACGCCCGTGCCAGTGGCGCCCGTGCCAGTGGCGCCGACGGCGTCGGGATGGCGCGGTCTGAGCCAGCCGAGGGCCACGACGATGGCCACCACCGTGACGAGCGCGAGCGACCCGGCCACGAAGCCGTCGGTGATGAGCCCGGTCAGCGGCCAACTCACGACCCGGAGCGCGACGATCCCCAGGCGGATCGGGATCGCTGTCTCGACCCCGCTCCGGCCACCGGCCAGGTAGTCGAGCGCGGCGTGTGTCTCGGACAAGCCGCTCGTCAGCTCGTTGATCGCCAAGGGCAGGTAGGCGACGACGAACACCGCCAGGACCACCCACGGCACGGCTCCCATCGGACGTCTGCGCCGATCGAGCAGGAACGGGACGCCGACGATCGGCAACAGCGCGACCCCGAGGACGTGGCACTGCATGGTGACGGCCGTGCCGACCGCCGCCACGAGCCACCAGCGTCGGTCGCCCCCGGACCACGCGCGCCACGCCCCAGCCAGCGCGACCGCGCTGGACAGCGCGATGAGGTTGGGGTTCCAGATGAAGGTCGACTCATCGATCGCCGCCGTGGACACCGCCATGACCAGGCCCGCCACGAGCCCGGCGAGCGGGCCGCCGACGGATCTCGCGAGCCACCACACGACGCCGACGGCGGCGATGCCGGCCAGAGCGATCAGCCCCACGACGGCGAGCGGTGAATCGCCACCCGTGACGGCCGCGGCCGGCGACAGGAGGTAGTAGTACCACGCCCCGTGATGCACATCGCCGATCGATGTCGGCGGCCCGAGCAGCGGCACGATGCCGTCCCGGACGAGCAGCCGAAGCACGAGCATGTCGTGGCCCTGGTCGCCGTCCCAGGTCCCGCGGGTGGCCAGATCCGGTAATCGCATGATCGCGGCCAACAGCAGCAGGGCTGGCAGTGCCAGTCGATCGACGGTCGTCGCCCAGGGTGCCGGGCGGCCGAGCCGGGGCGCGGCGGTAGCCCCGGCGGTCACGGTGGTCCCGTCCGCGCCGCTGCACTTCCGGGCAGGTCGAACGCATCGGCTGGCAGCGGCTCCAGCGGTTCGCCCGCCGCGAGAGCCCGGGCACGGGCCAGGTTGATGGCGTCGTACCCGCGGTCCATGCCGGGCGTCTCGAGGTAGTACGCGGCGTGGGCCAGCCGCGGATGGCGCAGCACATGGGCCAGCCCGGCAGCCCCGATCCGTCCGGCGCCGATGTGCTCGTGCCGATCGAACCTCGAGCCGAGCGCCGCCCGCGAGTCGTTGAGGTGGACCATGACCAGCCGATCGAGTCCGATGCGAGCATCGAACGCGTCGAGGGTGGCATCGATGACGTCCGGGTCGCCGACGTCGATGCCGGCGCCCCAGGCGTGGGCCGTGTCCAGCGAGAAGCCGACCGATGCCCGGTCGATCCCTCGCGTCTCGAGCGCGTCGGCGATGGCCGAGAGCTCGTCGATCGTCGTGCCGAGCCCGTCCCCGCTCCCGGCCGAGTTCTCGAGCACGAGCATCGCCGGCCGGGGGGCGGCAGGCGGTAGCGGGTCGGCGAGATCAGCCACACGGGCGAGCGCCTCCGAGATCCCCTGGGCCAGGCGCGCGGTGCCGACATCGACGCCTGCGCCCCGGTGCGAGCCGATGTGGATGTTGACGTATCGGCCACCGAACGACGGCGCCTTGTGCAATTCGTCCGCGACGAGCCCCACCGAGCCCTCGAAGAACGCCGGGTCGGGACCGGCGAGATTGATCAGGTACGAGCCGTGGATC
>DASSII010000135.1:0-45660 GCA_035692005.1 Candidatus Limnocylindrales bacterium
GCACCGGGTGGATGTGCAGGAACACGTTGTTCATGACCGCGTACGCGCGCGACCGTTCGTCGCGCGGGTAGGGCTGGCGGAACAGCGATCGCCAGACGGGGCTTCGGCGGATGGTCTGATCCACCCGCTCGAGGAAACTCACCGGGCTCCTCCTGCGACGCCGGGGGTGCCGGCAAGTTGCGCGTCACGGTACGACTCCTTGTAGAGCCGACCGTCCGTCGAGATCTCCTGCAACTCGAACCGCTCCATCGTAATGGCGTCGAACGGGCAGCGCTTGACGCACAAGGCACAGCGGATGCAGCGCTCCTCGTCGAGCACCATCGCGCCGCCCTGCTCCCAGCCGTACGCCTCGTCGAGCTCCGGCAGCAGGCCCTCCGACTTGAGGGTGTTGATGTCGACCATGTGGATGACGCCCTCGGGGCAGACATCCGCACAGGCTCCGCACAGCACGCAGCGGAATGGGTCGAACCAGATGTTGTAGTTGCACATCAGGCAACGGGTCGATTCGGCCACGGCGCCCGAGGCGTCATAGCCCAGCTCGACCGGGGTGTTGAAGTTGACGACCGGATCGGTCGATGGCATCCGCGCCTCGACGCTGACCACCGGGATGTGCTGGCGCGGCAGGATGTCGTAGAACTCGGGCATGTCGTGGCGCCACGAGCTGGTGACCTTGACGTTGGCCGCGACCGACACATCGGTCCGTCCGGCGAGGTACCGATCGATCGCGTAGGCCGCCTTCTTGCCGTGCCCGGCCGATTCGATCAGGGTCGTCGGACCGGTCACGAAGTCGCCGCAGGCGAACACGCCCTTGACGTTGGTCGCGTAGGTGGCCGGGTCGACCTTCACCCGGCCGCGGTTGATCTCGAAGCGGGCCTCCACGGGCAGGAAGGTCAGATCGGCGGCCTGGGACACGGCCGGGATGACGGTCTGGGCGGCGACCACGAACTCGGAACCCTCGATCGGGACCGGCGAGCGCCGGCCGGACGCATCGGGCTCCCCGAGGCGGTTGCGGATGAACCTGACGCCGCTGACCTTGCCGTCCTCGCCGAGGATCTCGATCGGGCTCGCCAGGAACTCCATGCGGACGCCCTCGCGCTCGGTCTCGCCGAGCTCCTCCTCGTCGACCACGAGTTCGGACCGGGTGCGTCGGTAGGCGATCGTCACGTTCTCAGCGCCGTGGCGCAGGCTGGTTCGCGAGCAGTCCATGGCGGTGTAGCCACCACCGATCACGACCACGTCGTTGCCCACCTCGATCGGCTGGCCGAGGTTCGCCCGCTTCATGAAGTCGACGCCGTAATCGACGCCCTCGAGGTCCGCGCCGGGGATGTCGAGCGCGACCGCGTCCATGGCCCCGGCGGTGATGGCCACCGCGTCGAACTCGGCCTGCAGCTGCTCGAAGGTGACATCGACCCCGACGGTCGTGTCGTACACGAAGGTCACGCCCAGCCGTTCGACCAGCCGGGTATCCATCTCGATCGCTTCGCGCGGCAGGCGGAAGGCCGGGACGCCGATGAGCATCGTCCCGCCCGCGTAGGGCAAGCTGTCGTAGACCGTGCAGGCATAACCCTTCGTCGCCAATTCGCGAGCGACCGCCAGTCCGGCCGGCCCGGCGCCGACGATCGCCACTCGCTCGGCACGCGGCGTGATCCGGGGCATGACGTCCGGGATGCCCGAGGCCTCGTGCCACTCGACGAGGAACCGCTTCATCGCCCGGATGGCCAGCGGCCGGTCGATGTCGCCGCGACGGCACGCCCGCTCGCACGGCGCCGAGCACACGTACGAGCACATGGCGGCGACCGGATTCGGCTCGCGCGACAGGATGTAGCCCTCCTCGAACCGGCCCTCGGCGGCGAGGTTGAGGTAGCCGCGGCAGTTGGTCCCGACCGGACACGCTTCCTGGCACTCGATGTTGCACTGCAACCAGGAGGCGTCGACGGGCTGGACGAGGAATTCCTGGGCGGGGTCGATGGCCAAGCGGGACGTGCCTTTCCCTGGTGTCGGGGCTCGGGCGCAAACGAAGGACCGGCGTGTCGCCGAGGCAGGGAATCTACCATCCGGCTCGCACGCGCTGCAAAAGCACGTCGGGCGCCGTGGCCGTCGAGGAGGATGACGCGGGTGCCCTGCGGTGCGGTCGCTGCCGGTTGACGCCCGCGGAGGTCGCAGCTACGCTCCAGCCGAGGGGGCCGCTCGTGCTCGGTGAGGAGCGCGACCAGATGGAGTTGCGGACAGCGTGACCGCCGGCGAGTTCGCCTTCCTGGCGATGGGCCTGGTCCTGGGCATCGCCGCCGGAGCGGCGCTCATCGAGGTCCTCCGCTCCCGGCCCGGTTCGTCGCGCGAGATCCGCGTGACCGTTGCCACCGACGCCATCCCGCGACGGCGCGCCACCACCCTCGCCGACGACGCCTTCCTCGATCCGACCGCGTCGACCGGTCCGGCCCGCGGTGGGCCGGCGGATCCTCGCCAGGAGCCCGACGATCCGGCCGGCTCGGAGCCTGCAGGTCGAACACCTGTTCGGGAGCCTGAGCCCGGGACGATCGCCGAACCGGCGTTCCGCCTGACCGATCCCGATCGGATGCCCGGCCTGGCGGTACCGGTCACCGGCGGGAACGACCCGATGCTGGCTGCATTCCGGGCGAGTGCCGCCGCCAGTGCGGCCGCCGCGATGCGCCAGCCGGCCGGGGTCGCCGCGGCGTCACCGATCGCCGCGGGCGGGGCGACGACGACGCCACCGCGACGGGTCACGGCCGTCGGTGACCGGTCCGAGAGGACGGACCCGACCGACCGATCCGTCGCGAGCGCCCGCGATCGTCCTGGGGCCACGGCGCCGGTCGTCGGCGCGCCGGCAGTCGGGTATGGCCAGGCAGCCGGCCGACGCGACGGCAGCGTCGACACGGGAACGGCTCGGGCCGCGGGCGCTCCCGCCGCCACGCCGAGACGCCCCGACGCCGCCCGTCCCGGTCCCGCGGTCGACCTGAGCGGGCCCTGTGCCGACGCCCGCCGCATGGCGGACGAACGCTGCGAGGTGGCTGTCCGCGCTCGCGAGCAGGCCGGGCTCGCAGAGGACGCCCATCGCGCGGCCCAGCGGGCGTACGACGAGCACGAGACCAGCGCGGCGGAGGCTGCCGACCAGGCCGACGCGCGGGCCGTCCGGCGGGCCAAGGACGAGGCCCAGGCCAGGTTCCGCGCGGGGCGGGCCGCGGCGCGCACGACCGACGAGGTCGAGGCCGCAGCGAGGGCCTGGCTGCTCGACATCAACGCCATCAACAACGACGCCCGGGAGGCGGCAGCCGTGCTCGCCCGGGAGCGGGTCGCCGCGCAGACGGTCGCGCTGCGACTGGAGCGGACCGCGCTGGAGGCCGATGCGGCGCGCATCGCGGCGGAGACGGCGGAGGCGGCCTGCACCGCCGCGCGAGAGGCCGTCGCCGACTGCCAGGAGCGCGAGTCGGGTGGCGCGCCGGGGACCTACCCGGTGCTGCCGTCCAGCGCCGGTGACGAGCCGGCGGAGGCCGACGACCCGCTGGCGGGCGCACTGCGCTCGAACGGCGACCCGCGCATCTTCCGGCTGCTGCGCGGGGATCGAAGCGCGATGGACGAGATGACCACGGCCCTGGCCGGCGACGACCGGGCGGAGCGACAACGCTGGCAGACCGCCGTGTCGGATCTGGTGGACGCCATCCTGGCCGACGCCCTCACGGCCTCGGCGCTCGATTTCCCCCACGAGCATCCGTTCTGGGGACCGTTCAATCGCGTCCAGGGGCGCGACATCACGGCGGCGCTCTCGTCGCTGGGCTACCGGTTCGACGGCCGCGGTGGCTGGGTCGACGGACGCATCCCATCGCAGCGCGACCTGTCATTGGCCCTCGGCTACGCGGGCATCGACCCGATGCGGATGCGCCAATGGCCGACCGAAACGGATATGGCCGAGCTGTTCTCCGAGGTGCAGGTATCGGCGGCGGAGCACCTCGCCGGGAACGCCGGCGATCTGACCCTGGGTGAGCTCGTGACGATGCTCGGGCGCCGGGCCGACGGCCTGGCCGAGGTCTGGAACGACTGGGGCCACATCCGGCCGCTGCTCCTCGAGGGGTCCTGACGCCGGTCGTCGGTCAGGCGGGACCCTCGTCCTCGTCGTCCTCGATGACGATCACGCGCAGCGACTCGGCAGCCGCCAGCCCCGCCGTGGCACCCTCCTCCGCCGCCCATGCGCGGATCCGTTCGGCCAGGGCGTCGGGCTCGCGGATCTGGCTGCGGTGCTCGCCGAGGGCAGCGAGCTTGCGGTCGAGGGTCCCGGCCACGTCGACCCACGCGTCAGGCCGATTCGACCAGAACAGGTACAGCCGGCGGACCGTGTGGGCGGCCAGCCCGGCCCGTGCCAATTCGGGGAACGCCATCGGGTTGCGCGCCGCCGGATAGACGGCGTCGACCGCGGCCAGGCCCGCGGCACGGTGATCGGTGTGGTTCACGCCGCCGTCGCTATGGAAGACGGTCTCCGGGTCGGTCGCCAGGACCGCGTCCGGCCGAAATCCGCGGATCTCGCGCACCAGCAGCTCGCGCAGGGCAAGATCGTTCGCCAGGGCACCGTCGGGCTGATGGAGGAAGGTCACGCCGGCGTAGCCGATGACCGCAGCCGCTGCCCGCTGTTCGCGCTCCCGGACTGCCGCCAGCTCGAACGGATCGGCATCGGGGTCCTCGCCGCCCTGGTCGCCGGACGTGCAGCACACCAACCAGCCGACGGAGCCTCCATCGATCCAGCGGGCGGCGGTGCCGGCCGGGCCGAACTCGGCGTCGTCGGGATGCGCCGCGATGACCATGAACCGCGCCGGCCGCCAGGCGTGCCCGGCGGCCCCGGTCGTGTCGGCGACGTCGGTGGTCGCGTCGGCGGCGTCGGTCGCCTTGGTCACGATCGGGTCCGCTCGACGCACCGCCGTGCGTGGCGACCTTGCGACGCCCGGTGCATGCGCGTAGGCTTCCGGCCGAGGCTTCGCTCGTCTCCCCCCACGAGCGAAGCCTCATTCGCGTCCGGGGACGGCGTCATGCGCCGGGCGACTGGAGCTCGTCGAGGGCGGCCATCACCTCGGTCGCGTGACCTTCCGGCTTGACCTTCGGCCAGATCCGCGCGATGCGCCCGTCGGGATCGACGATGAACGTGGTTCGCGCGGTGCCCATGTAGGTCTTGCCGTAGTTCTGCTTCTCGACCCAGGAGCCGTACGCCTCGGCGGCCTCGTGCCGTTCGTCGGCGAGCAGCAGGAACGGGAGACCGAACTTCTCGCGGAAGGCGCGCTTGCTCGCCGCTCCCTGTGGACTGATGCCCCACACGTCCGCGCCCCGCTCGGTGATGGTGTCGTTGGCGTCCCGGAACTCGCAGGCCTCGACGGTGCAGCCCGGCGTGTCGTCCTTGGGGTAGAAGTACAGGACGGTCCACCGACCACGCTGCTCGGCGAGGTCATGGATGGCGCCCGTCTCGTCGGGCAGGGCGACCGCAGGAGCCGGGTCGCCGACGGTCGGCATGCTCATGTCGAGAGCGTAGCAGGGGTCTCCACGACCAGCAGCCGACCAGCTCGCAGGACGACCGCCGCCCGAGTCCCGTCGGTCCTAACGTTCGACAAGCCGCGCGTCCGGCCGACGCGGAGTGGCTCGTCCTCGAGCGCATAGGCCAGCCCGCTGGTCGTGACGCCGTGCGCGTCGGTGCCGACCGGCAGCAACGAGACGCCCCCACCGACGGGGCCCGCCAGCGACATCGACACCGGCGCGTCGTCGACCGCCGGGGCCTGCAGGTAACGGACCCGGGCGGTCGCGGCGAGCAGCCGCACGTCGAGCTGACGGAGCTCCGGCATCGCGAGCAGCCCGAGGTTCGCCAGCGCATGGTCCAGCCGCGGGCCACCGAGCGCGCCAAGGATGGTGATCGCCGTCGGCGCCAGCCGGAGACCGGCGAGGATGGCCAGCTCGGTATCCGATTCGTCCTTGTCCGAGCGGGCGCGCTCGATCGGGACGCCCGCGGCGGCGAGCGCCGCCAGGTCCGCCTCGTCGATGGAGTCGCCATCGCCGACCCAGCGGTCGATCCGCAGGCCGAGCGGGCCGGCATGGCGCGCGCCACCGTCCGCCGCGATCACGATGGCTCCGCTCGAGCGCCAGCCCGGCCAGGCGTCGTCGAGGGCGGTCCGCGGACCGACGTCACCGTCGGCGAGGATGATGACCTGCATGGGCGGATGCTACGGCTCGGCGCCCCGACCCGATGCTAGACTCGGCGCGTGCCCGAGCCCACCGACCATCCCGCTGTTCGACGCGTGCTGGCAGCGGCCGAGCGCAAGGGCGTCGACATCGAGATCGTCGCCTTCGACGAATCGACCCACACGGCGGCCGAGGCGGCGGCGGCGGTCGGTGCCGAACTCGGCCAGATCGTGAAGTCGCTCGTGTTCGTCGCGCCCACCGACAGCGGCCCGGAGCCCGTCATCTGCCTGGTGTCCGGGCCCAATCGCGTCGACCTCGCCCGCCTCGCGGCCGTCACCGGTGAGGCCGACATCCGGCGTGCCACCGCCCGCGAAGCGAACGACCTGACCGGGTTCGTCATCGGCGGCATCCCGCCGATCGGGTTCGATGGGCCGATACGGGTGATCATGGATCCCGACCTCGGCCGCTACCCGTCGGTGTGGGCGGCGGCCGGCCTCCCGACCGCGGTGTTCGAGGTCCCGCCGGCGACGTTGCGCACGCTGGCCAATGCGATGGTGGCGCCGATCACGGAAGAGCGCCGCGCGGCCGATGTCGAGGCGGCGGCGGCTGCAGTGACGCCGGACACGGACGCCGCGGCAGCCGATGACGCGGCTGGTCGGCTGGCGTCAACGGAGGCATGACCGCCCGCGCGCCGATGGTTGCCGAGCCGAGGAATGCCACGATCACCTATCCCGGAGGGCTGCGCGCCCGATGGCGGTGGGCCGGCAGTGGGCAGGCGGACGCGGTGTTCGCGCTCAGTGAGGCGGGCGGCGCGCTCACCGATCTCGGGTCGCACGTCAGCGACGACCCAGACGCGCTGTGCCGGGCCGAGCTTCGACTGGAGGGTCCGCGCGGCGCCTGGACGGCCCGCTTCGCCTCGACCATCTACGACGAGCCCGCGGCACGCTACTGGGACACCGAGGGCCTGCTGGTGGTGAGCTACGGGTTCCACACGTTCGGGCTCGACGCGGCGGATGGCGACCTCCGCTGGGAACATCGCTCGGCCACGCCGATCGTCGCGTTGCTCGGATCGCCTCGGCTCCGCCACGTGCTGGTCCAATCGGAGATCGAGACGTTCGCGCTCGAACCGGACGGCACGGTCGCCTGGCGCCTGGCCCACAGCGACGTGGTGACCGCGGCCGAGCTGGTCGGTGGGCGGCTGGTGCTGACCGGCTTCGACGGCCAGCTCAACGTCCTTGATCCGTCGACGGGGCGGCCGGCCGACTGACATCCGCCGTCACGGTGGACGAGCGGTGGATAACTCGGGCGGATCGTCGCGCATTGGTGGACAGCGCCCGTTGACCGGTCGCTCGCCGCGGCCCTACCGTAGGCATCAGCCCGGAGGGGCCGAACGATACTAACGGCGGCGATCGCATCAACGCCCACGTGTCGTGGAGGTTCCTTCGGGCCATTCCATGTCCGGGGCGAGTCGGCCATGGCGCCGCTATAGTCGCGGCCGTGACCCCCCTGCTGCTGATCATCCTGGGACTCGCCGCGCTCGCCGTCGGGGCCGTCGTCCTGCGCAGCCTCGGCCCGAACCAGCGCATCGGTCGGCTGCTCGCCGCGACGCCGGCCGTGCCCATCGCCGAGGCGCGAGCGCTGGCCGCCGGCCCGGCCCGCTACGTGGCGGTCCACGGACGCATCGACGCCGAGGACGAGTTCGAGGACGACGCCCGGCGGCCCCTCGTGCTGCGCCGGATGCGGCTGCAGCTCGGGGACGGCCGCCGTTGGTCGACCACCGATGAGCAGCTCGAGGCCGTCGATTTCGAGCTGCGTGAGGGGCTGGATTCGATCGCCGTCGATCACGCCGCGCTCGACGCGGGGCTCGTCGTCGTCCCGCGTGAATCGGTCGGGACTGCGGCCGACGCGCCCGACCGCGTGCCGCCAGGCACCTCGCCCACGACGCCGATGCGCTTGCGCGTCGAACAGGTCTCGTCGATCGATCACGCCGTGGTCGTCGGTGTGCCGCGGCTCGACGCCGCGGGCGCCGCGCGGATGACCGCGGGACTGGGACGACCGCTCATCCTGTCCACCCTCGAGACCCCGGAGGCGATGCGCATCCTCGCCGCGAGCGGCCGCCGCCGGCCCATGGTGGCGGCGATCGCGTTCGCGATCGGTGCCCTCGCCATCGGCCTGGGCTTGGTCTGGGCGCTGCTCGGAGCCGTGACCACGACGGCGCTCGCGGCGTCCCCGGCACCGAGTGCCGCGGCCGGCGACCCGCGCAGCAGTGGCCAGGGACCCGGATTGGTCGGCGACCCGTGGTTCGCCATCGGCGCGATGCTCGCGATCGGCCTGGCGGCGGCGCTGCTGACCGTGGTCTGGGTCCGCGCGACCGGCGGTCGCCGAGGCTGACCCTCGCACCCGGCCGGCGGTCAGCGCGGCCCGGGACCTTCGACCTATTGGCAAGAACTGTGGGCTTGGTAGCCTCGCCTCGTGGACTTCACAGTTCTTCCCAGCCAGCGATGACCGGCCACGCCTCGCCGCGACCCACCGACGCCACCCTGTCGGTCACGAAGGCGGCGCGCTTGCTCGGCGTTCACCCGAACACGGTCCGGGCGTGGAGCGATGCCGGCAGGCTGCGCTTCTATCGCATCAATCCGCGTGGCGATCGGCGCTATCGGCTCGGCGATCTGCAGCGGTTCCTGACCGCCGCCGAGCATCTGGCCATCCAGCCCGAGGTGGGTCGACTCGGCAACCGGCGCCGGACGCTCGATCGATCGGCTGCGGCGGCCGCCGCGCGCTCCGCCCTGGCTGTCGGGAGCGGCCCAGCCCGCGGACTGGAGCCCGACCCGGTCGTGGCCGAGGGCCGAACCCGGGATCTCGCCCTGCTCGCCGAGATCGCTCGTGGCGCCGTGACGACACGCGACCTCGACGAGGAGCTCGAGCGCATCACCGGCGCCATCCGGGACAACGCGGACCGCGCCCTGGTCTGCCTCTGGGAGCTGCGTGGCGACCGTCTGGTCCCGCGCACCAGCGCCAGCCCGCCGGAGACCGCCCCGCCACGCCTGCTCGACCTGCCGGCCACCTTCGGCGTCCTGGGACGCGCCCTCCGGCTGGTCGCCGAACCGCGCGCGGCGGCCGGCCACCCCGGCGCCACGGTCGCCCTGGCCGAGGCGAACGAGCGGGTGACGGTCACCACCCTGCCAGGCAGTCGCGCCGAACTCGCGGTCGCGATCCCCGGCCTGGACCGACCGTGGGGCGTGCTGCTCGTCGTCGCCGGCGCCGGCGAGCCGCTCGGTGTCGCCGACCAGGAGCTGGCCGGGGTCCTCGCCGATGCCATCGGCACGATCGTCCGGGTCGTCAAGCGCGAGGAGGAGGTCTCCCACCTGCTCCATCGCGCCGAGGCGCTGCGCCGGGTCGCCGGCGACATCGGCAGCCGGCTCGATCTCGACCGGATCCTGTCGGGGCTGGTCGACCACGCGATGGTCCTGTTCGAAGGCGACCGCGGGGCGGTCTTCCTGCGCCGGCCCGACGGCGCCAGCATCGCCGAGGTCAGCCGCGGCCTGTCGGCCGGCTACCTGGCGGCCGCTCGCGAAGTCCCCACCCGGTCGCTGGCCGCCGCGGCCACCGCGGCCCGCCGGCCGCTGTTCTCGATCGACTACCGCGACGATCCGCGCGGGCTCGGCGATCGCGCCGCCGTCGTCCAGGAAGGCTTCGATACGTTGTGTGCGGCGCCGCTGATGGACGGCACGGAGGTCCTCGGTCTGCTCAACGTGTATCACGACCGACCGCACGCCTGGTCGGCCGACGAGATCGAGACGATCGCCGCCCTCGCCACCCAGGCCAGCGTCGCCATCCGGACCGCCCAGAACTTCCAGCAGATGGCCACCTGGACCGCACAGCTCCAGTCCATCCAGCAGCTCGGCGCGCGGCTCAACCACCTGTCCAGCGTTCGCGATATCGGACTGGCGATCGCGACCGAGCTGCGCCAGCTCATCGATTACCACAATGTCCGGGTCTATCGGGTCGCCGGCGGCGACCTCGTGCCGGTGGCGATGCAGGGCCAGGTCGGGGAGTACATCGACGAGACGCCCGATCAGCTGCGGCTGGCCGTCGGGCAGGGCATCACCGGCTGGGTCGCCCAGCATCGCATCGCCCAGAACCTGCCGGATGCGGCGGCGGACCCTCGTGCCAACACCATCCCGGGCACCGAGGACGACCTCGACGAATCGATGCTGCTCGCCCCGATGCTGTTCGAGGACGAGGTCCTCGGCGTCCTCGTCCTGTCCAAGCTCGGGCTCCACCAGTTCCGCGACGACGACCTGCGCCTGCTGGTCATCTACGCGAGCTTCGCCGCCCAGGCGATGGCCAACGCCGACACGACGGAACGCCTGCGCGAGCAATCGACCGCGCTCGAGCGTCAGTTGCGCAGCCAGCGCGAGCTGCTCCAGATCACCGAGACCATCCTCACCACCCTCGATCGCCGGGAAGTGCTGGAGGGGATCACCGAGCGCCTGGGGTCGCTCATTGCCTGCGACAACATCGCCATCGAGGTCGTCGACCCCGCGACCGGGCGGCTCACCCCGCTGACCGCCCGCGGTGTCCATGCCGCCGACTACCTGGAGCCATGGGAGCCCGGCGAGACCGGCCTGGCGACGTGGGTCGTCGACCGCAACGAGCCGGTCTACGTGGAGGACGAGCGGAACGACCCGCGGGTCAACCACTTCCGGGCGGTCGATGCGGTCGACGGCAGCCTGATCGTCGTGCCCTTGCGTGGGCGATCCGGCGCGATCGGCGTGCTGACCATCGAGCGGCTGGGCACCGACAACACCTTCGCGCCGGAGGAATACGACCTCGTCCAGCTGTTCGCGGCCCAGGTGTCGATCGCGCTGCAGAACGCCGAAGTGTTCGGTGCGGTCGAGGTCCGTGCCCGGTCCGACTCGCTGACCGGCTTGCTCAACCACGGCACGTTCGAGGAGTACCTCGATCGAAGCGTCCGCGATGGGCTCCCGTTCGGCCTGATCATGCTCGACCTCGACCTCTTCCGCGACGTCAACAACGGCCTCGGCCACCAGGCCGGCGACGACGCCCTGCGGCGCATCGCCAAGGCGCTGTCGCGCTCCGGTCGCGACAGCGACCTGCTGTTCCGCTACGGCGGCGACGAGTTCGCGTTGATCCTGCCGCTCGCCGACGCACGGGGCGCGCGGCGGGTCGCCGAACGTGCCCGCGCCGCCGTGGCCGGGGTGGTCGGGTCGGTCACCGCCTCGGTCGGCGTGGCCACGTTCCCGGACGATGGGCGGCTCGCCGCGGAGGTCCTGCTGGCCGCCGATCGGGCGTGCTTCGCGGCCAAGCGCGGCGGTCGGGACCGGGTCGCCACCGCGCAGGAAGGCGCCACGCTCGCGGCCGAGTTCGAGCCCACGGCGCCGACCCCGGTCGACTCCGAGGTCCAACTCGCCAGTTGACCGAGTGGCCGTCACGATAGCGACCATGGGACGCCGCCCGCGCCGCAGCCGCCCCGTCCTCGTGTGCGGCCTCGCGGCCGTCTCGCTCCTGATCGCCTCCCTCCTGCTCGGCGCCTGCCTGCCCCCGACGGTCGCCCGGCCGGGGGCCACCCAGGCCGGGCCGGTCCCCGGAGCGTCGTCGTCCGACGGCCCCGCAGCCACCCCCGGGCCCACGCCGTCGGGATCGTCCGGGCCGTCGTCGCGGCCATCCTTCGTGCGACCGACACCGAACCCGCAGCCCACCTTCCTGGTCTACGTCGTGAAGCCCGGTGACACCCTGACCTCGATCGCGCTCGAGTTCCGGACGACGGCGCGCAGCCTTGCCTTCTGGAACCGCGAGGCGCATCCGTCGCTCGATCCAGACTCGCCCGACTACCGCCCCAACCGCATCGAGGTCGGCTGGATCCTGCTGCTGGTGCCGGACCAGGAGGTCGATCCCGAGGAGTTCCCCTGATCCGTGCTCAGAGTCGACGCGCCTCGATGATGCGCTGCAGGAACTGCCGGGTCCGCGGCTCGCGCGGATCGCTGAACAGCCGGTCGGGCGGGCCCTCCTCGCAGATCACGCCGCGATCGAGGAAGCACACGCGGTCGGCGATCTCGCGGGCGAAGCCCATCTCGTGGGTCGCGATGAGCATCGTCATGCCGCCCGTCGCGAGCTCGCGGATGATGTCGAGTACCTCGGCCACGAGCTCCGGATCGAGCGCGCTCGTCACCTCATCGAGCAGCAGCAGGTCGGGGCGCATGGCGAGCGCGCGGATGATGGCGACCCGCTGCTGCTGGCCGCCGGACAGGCGATCCGGGTACACGCCCCGCTTGTCGGCCAGGTCGAACCGCTCGAGCAGCTCGGTGGCGGCCGCGTCGGCATCCACCCGCGGCGTGCCGAGGACGTGACGCGGCGCGAGGGTGATGTTGTCGAGCACGGACATGTGGGGGAACAGGTTGAATGCCTGGAACACCATGCCGATGCGCCGGCGCACCCGGTTGACGTCGACGTCGAGCGCGGTGATCTCCTCGCCCTCGATGACGATCCGCCCGGCGTCGATCGGCTCGATCAGGTTGACGCAGCGGAGCAACGTGGACTTGCCGGAGCCGGAGGCGCCGATGAGGCACACGACTTCGTGCTCGCGCACGCTCAGGTCGACCCCGCGCAGGACCGCCAGCTCACCGAACGATTTCTCGAGGCCCTCGATGGACAGGGCCGCGACGGGAGCGGTCGTGCTCATCCGCGGGCTCCCGCGGCGCTCTGTCGTCGGTCGCGCGCGATGAGCCAGTCGGTCAGGCGGGTCAACGGGATGGTGACCACGATGAACACCAGCGCGACCGCCATGTAGGGCGTGAAGTTGAACGCCGCAGCCTGTTTGATCTGGGCGAACCGGAAGATCTCCACCACGCCGATGAACGACACCAGGACGGTGTCCTTCTGGAGGCCGATGAAGTCGTTGAGCAACGGCGGGATGACCCGCCGCACGGCCTGCGGGACGACGACGTACCGGAGGCTCTGGAGGCGGCTGAGGCCGAGCGACCGGGCGGCCGCGTCCTGGCTCGGGTGGACCGATTCGATGCCCGCCCGGTAGACCTCCGAGACGTACGCGGAGTACACGAAGGTCAAGCCGATGATGCCGAACCAGATGGCGTCGGTCCGCGGGTCGATCAGGCCGAGACCCGAGATGGCGAAGCCGAGGATGAAGATCACGAGGACGCCCGGGATCGCCCGGAACACGTCGGCGTAGACCGTCGCCAGGACGCGCACCGGGAAGAACACCGGGCCGGGCAGGCTGCGCAACACGGCGATCAGCAGGCCGAGGATGAGCACGAGGACCTCGGCGGTCACGAACAGCCGCACGTTCACCCAGAACGCGTTGATGACCCCGGGCAGCGCGTCCTCGAACACCTGCTGGTTGAGGAACGATTCCTGGACCGTCGCCCAGCCGGGGGCGTTGACGACGAGGGCTGTCAGCACGCCGAAGAAGACGACGGTGCTGACGAGGGCGATGAGCGAGGCGCGCAACGCCCGCCGGCGCTCTCGGCGGCGGCGGGCGTCGGCGACGGTCATGAGCGGGCGAAGACCCGCGGGCCGCCTACGGCTGGAATGTCGGGACGGTGTCCTGGAAGGGCAGGAACTGGCTGGCCAAGGCATCGAGCGTGCCGTCGGCGGCCAGCGCCGCGATGGACTCGTTGACGCACTCGGTCAGCGGACTGTCCTTGGTCAGGACGGCGCTGAAGTACTCCGGCGTGCCGCCCGTGAACTGGCCGACGATGGTCGAATCGGCCAGCTGGACGTTGGTGATGAAGTCGGCCGTGGGCAGGTCGACCACGACCCCGTCGATGGTGCCCTGGCCGAGGGCCTGGATGGCCGCGTCGTTGGTGTCGTAGACCTTGATGTCCTTGGTCGGCGCGATGAGCTTGACGATCGCGTCATAGCTGGTCGTGCCGACCTGGGCGCCGAAGACCCCGTCCTTCAGGGCGGCGATCGAGGTGACCGAGGCGAGCGGGCTGTCCTTCATGACGACCAGCGACTGGTTCCCGAAGTAGTAGCCGTCCGACAGATCGGCGGTCTGGGCGCGCTCGGGCTTGTAGGACACCTGGTTGAGGTCGATATCGAACGTCTTCACGCCCGGTGCGAACGCGTTCGCGAAGGGCACCACGACCCACGTCACCTCGTCGCGTCCGAAGCCCAGCTGGTCGGCGATCGCGTAGCCGATGGCACTCTCGAAGCCGGTCGCATTGGTCGGGTCACCGAGCTCCCACGGGTCCGTCTTCGAGCCGTCCGCGTTCTCCAGGAAGTACGGCGGATAGGCCGGGTTGTCGGTCCCGAGCGTCAACGTCCCCGGCGTGACCACGGCGAGCGAATCCTTGGCACATGCCTCGGCGCTGGCGCTGGCGGACGGCACGGCGGATGCGGCGGCACTGGGACTGGCGCTGGCGGACGGCGCCGCGCTGGGCGCATTCGTCGCGCCCGCGCTGGTGCACGCGCCGAGCACCGCCGCGATGGCGACGATGCGGGCGAGGGTGAACGTGGTGCGCATGGTGCGGATCTCCGAGCAGGCTGGACGGACGGGCGAGAGTGTACCCGCCGACGTGGGCCGCTGCGCTCGGGGTGCCGTGCCCCGCACTGGCCAGAACGTGCCGAAGCGGCGCCGGGAGGAGGGTCGGCGCCGCTTCGGGCGACGGTCGATCGGTCTGGCGGGAGGAGGGTTCCACCGTCCCGATCGGGAGGATGCGAGGTCAGTCTGGTGTGGTACGGGCATGCTGGTCCCGGGCCTGGCCGGTCGCGATGGCCCATCGGTCCCCTGGCTTCCGGTACTTCCGGCGCCCGTCGCGCCGGCAGCGGGTGGGGCGTCGCTACACTCGGCGACATGCGCGTTCGACGGCTCGGTCTGCGCCTGCTTGCGACCGCTCTGACCGCGTCCTGGGCGACGGCCGCGGTCTTCGTGCTGTTCGCCTATCGGCCCGGCGGACCGCTGGACCTGCTCGTCGGCCTGTCGATGCTGGTGCCGCTGGCGATCGCCGGGTGCGCCATCGCCTGGCCGCCGATGGCGCGCGGACGACGATCCCACCCGGCGATGGTGGCGCTCGGTGTCGGCACGCTGCTGGTGCTGCTCCCATCGATCGGCGGGCTGCTCGGCCAGCTCGAGGCGCGGGCCGGACAGACCCTCATCCCATCGCTCGAAGCCGCCTACCCGTGGGCGCTCGCGCTACTCGGCACGAGCCTGTTCGCCGGGTTCGGGCTGGCGCGGCGGCTCGTCGCCGGCACCGGCCGCCGCCGGCGACGCTTGCGGGTGGGCCTGCTGCTCGCGGCCGCCCTCAGCCTGCTGGCCGGCACGGCGTTCGGGGCGTCGGCGATCGCCAACGAGACCCTCCGCGATCGGACCCGCCCGCCGGCGTCGTCGCGGTTCGGGCCGACGGTCGGCGATGACGCGGAGGCGCCGCCAGCGTGCGACGGACGCCTGGCCGCAGGCGACGCCGCCCGGCTGAATGCACGCTTCATCGGCTATATCGACGGCCGGCAGATCGGCTCGGTCGATCTGGCCGGCCAGCGGACAGGCCAGGACTTCCGCTGGCTCGCCTACGTGGCGACCAATCAGGAACTCGGCCAGTACGGGGCCGCCCGGCGGGGTGCGGACGCCTGGGTCCGGACGCCGTCGCGTGGCTGGGTACGGGCGACGAGCGCATCGGTCGCGGGGGCCAGCCTCGACCTCGAGGCGACCCGTCGGGCGCTGGCCTACAGCAGCCGCGCGACGTCGGAGGATCGCGGCATCGAGCTCATCGAGGGCGCCCGTGCCCGCCGCTGCCGGGTCGCCGTGGACGGACCGATGTTCCGGGCCACGTTCCCCCAGGTCCGCTGGCTGGTGGGCGACGCGGACCTCGCCCACTGGCGTGGCCAGCTCGACTACTGGATCTTCCTCGATGGCGAGCTCGGCCAGGTCAGCGGCAGCGTCAACGGGGAGGCGGGCGCGCTGCGGGCCGATGCCATCCAGGGCACGATCGAGGTCCGGCTGACGGCGACGGAGCGGGACACGGACGCGGTCATCTATCCTCCGGCGCGATGACCATCGAGGACGCGACCGACGACGAACGCGCGTTCGGCAAGCGCGATCGCCTCGCCCGGATGCTGCGGGTGGTGGCGGTGCTGCGCGGCCATCCCGAGGGCATCCGACCCGCGGAGATCGCCCGCCGTGTGGGTGTGGCGACCCGGACCGTCTACCGCGATCTGACGGCGCTCGAAACCGAGGTCGGGGTCGCGGTCTGGTCGGACAACGGCAGGTGGGGGGTCGTCGGCGAGGAGTTCCTGCCGCCCCTCAAGCTGACCCTCGACGAGGCCATGGCCGTCGTGCTCTCGGCGCGGCTGATGGTGCGCTACGCGGACAAGTACGACCCCGACCTGGCGGCGGCATTCGAGAAGCTCGAGGCGGTCCTCCCCCGCCCGCTCGCCGAGCATGTGGAACGGACCCTCGACGTCCTCGCCCAGCACCCCCGCGACGAGGCCTTCAGCGAGCGCGTCCACCGACTGACACGGGCGTGGGCCGAGCGACGGGTCGTCACCCTCGACTACGAGCCGGCCCGCTACAGCTCCGGATCGACGGCGCGCCAGGCGGTCGTCCGGCCGTACCTCATCGAGCCGTCCCTCCAGACCCACGCGCTCTATCTCATCGGCTGGGACGAGACGCGCAATGGCCTGCGGACCTTCAAGATCGAGCGCATCCGGGACGTGGCCCTGACGCCGCGGACTTTCGAGCTGCCGGTCGGCGACGGTGCCGAGGGCGCCCTGCGACGGGCCTGGGACATCATCGCCGACCAGCCCGCCACGCCCATCGTCCTGCGCTTCGCGCCGTCCGTCGCGGCCCGGGTCGAGGAGGCGACGTGGCACCCGACGCAGCGGGTCGAGCGCGAAGCGGACGGCTCGCTGACCTGGCGAGCCACCGTGGCCGGCACCATCGAGATCCGGCTGTGGGTCCTGTCGTGGGGCGACGACGTCGAGGTCGTCGAGCCCGAAACGCTCCGATTCGATGTTGCCGATACGCACCGTCGTGCGGCGGCGAGGTATGGCGGCTAAGGACAGTCCTGTGGCATCTGGGGTAGGGTAGCCCGACACGACGACGTGCCCCCCACACGACGAGGACGTGTCATTGCCCCATTCTCCCGCGCCCCGGCGCCTGGCTATCGCCATGCGCGCCCTGCTCATCGCGGCACTGGCCGCGACCTTCTTTGCAGCGCCGACGAGCGCAGCGACCAGCGCCTCGCAGGCGGAATCGATGATCGTCGGCTGGGTCAACGCCGCACGCGTCGACCGCGGCCTGGTCCCCCTCCGGTACTACAGCCAGCTCAGCTCGATCTCGGGCCTGCGTGCCAGCCGGATGGCATCCGCGAACACGTTGAGTCACACCGTCGCAGGCAGCCTGTCGTCCCAGCTCAGCGGCTACGGCGTGCGCTGGTACAGCTACGGTGAGGACATCGCCTACACCACCGCGACCTGGACCGTCGATGCGGCGAAGGCGATCTTCCGCTCCTGGATGAACAGCTCGTCGCATCGGGCGATGCTGATGAGCTCGAAGTTCAACTACATCGGCGTCGGGCTCGCCTACCGCTCCTCCAACCACCGGACGTTCGGCTCGGCCGTCATGGCGGAGACGCTCGATCACACTCGGCCGGTCGCCCGCGTCCGTTCCGCGACGCGATCCGGCGACGACGCCAGCTGGGCGTGGTCCGGGTACGACCTGCGGCTGCAGACCCACATGGCCGGCCTGCGCGACTACGACGTGCAGTACCGGGTGGGCAGCGGCAGCTGGGTGATGTTGCGTGACAACACCTCGTCGACCGCCATCACGCTGGCCAACCGGCCCGGTGGGCGGACGTACTCCCTTCGGGTACGCGCCACCGATCGACGTGGCAATGTGGGCGCATGGAGCAGCGCGTCGCGCATCTGGATTCCCTGACCCACGCATGAGGCGGCACCCGTTCGCCGCCGTCAACCTCATCAGCGACCCGATCCACGGGTACATCGAGCTGACCAAACGGCTGCCGGCTCCCGAGTCGGCGGCCGCCGGTCTGCCGGCCGAGGACGTCGCCGAGGAGGACCTGCTCGACACGGCCTGGCTGCAGCGGCTGCGTCGCATCAGCCAGCTGCAGAGCGCGCGCTGGGTGTTCCCGACCGCGGAGCATTCACGCTTCACCCACGGACTCGGCGTCATGCACGAAGCCGGGCTGTGGGCGCGCTCCCTCTATCCGAGCCTCCGCGCGACGCTCGCCGCCGAGCCCGATGGGTCGCCCATCCCGTCCGAGGGCCTCGTCACCGAGACGCTCCGCGTGGCCGGCCTGCTGCACGACGTCGGCCACGGGCCGTTCGCCCACTTCTTCGACGACCACGTCCTGGCGAGGTTCGAAGCGCCGACCGATCCGCGCCGACCGGATGCCAAGCGCCTGACCCACGAGGACCTCAGTGGCGCGATCATCGCCGAGCTCGGGCCCGTCCTGCGCGGCCTCCGTCGGGCGCCGGGCGCCGTCGCCGAGCGCGACGGCTTCGCCGACAGCGAGACGATCGATCCTGCGTGGGTCGCGTTCCTCACCGCCAAGCCGGCCCTGTCCGATCCGTCGATGCCGCGCTGGGTGCGCTGGCTGGCGCCCTTGTTGTCGGGCGTGTTCACGGTCGACAACCTCGACTACGTCCGCCGCGATGCGTATCTCACGGGCGTCGCGGCGAACAGCGTCGACGTCGAGCGGCTGCGCCGCTACACGTTCATCGGACCCGATGGCCTGACCTTGTTCGAGCCCGGGCTCGGAGCGCTCGAGATGTTCCTCACCGCTCGACGGTTCATGTATCAGCAGGTCTATTTCCACCGGACCGTGCGCGCCATCGACCTCGACCTCGCCGAGGTGTTCCGCCCATCGATCGGGGCGATCTTCGGCGAGGGATCGCCGGCCGAACGGCTGTCCGCCTATGCCGACCTCGATGAGTATTCGCTGCTCCACCAGGCGGCCCGCTGGGTGCGGGGCGAGGACGTCGCCGCGGTCGGCGAGGCC
This sequence comes from Candidatus Limnocylindrales bacterium, assembly GCA_035692005.1. GTDB lineage: Bacteria > Chloroflexota > Limnocylindria > Limnocylindrales > CSP1-4 > SPCO01. The sequence goes on from DASSII010000135.1 coordinate 19,164, forward strand.
GAGCCGACCCCGGGCGACGGCCGGGTGCGTGCGGCGATCGCCGCGGGCTGGCGGGCGATCCTGCTGCGCCAGCCGACGTGGCGGTCCGAGGCCGAGATCCGGGCCGAGTACGAGGCCGGCGATCGACCCGACGGGCTCATCGCCACCCTCGGCGCGGCCGAGCCCGGTCGAACGGCCATCGACCTCGCGGTGGTCGACGCCCGTCCGGCCGACGGCAGCGCGACCGATCGATTGCTTCGGCTCGAGGGGCGCGACGGCCGGGCGATGTCGCTGTCGGCCGCGCTCGCATCGATCCCCGCCTACTGGCTGATCGGCCGACGGTACCGACGCCGGGAGTGAGCCGCTAGCCCGGGCTCGCGGTCGGCGCCGCCGACGGCAGCGGACTTCGCTTGGGCTCGCCCGCGATCTGCGGCAGCACGAGGAGGGGATCGATTCGCGCGATCTGCCGGGCGGGGACCTTCATCCGCTTCACGACGGCGGGGTCGATCTCGAACGTGGCCGTCTCGAGCGGGCTGAACAGGCCGTAGTGGACGTGGCAGCCGGAAGCGCGCCCGGTCATGCCCTCGAAGCCGAGCAGCTGGCCGGCGGTGACGCTGTCGCCGGGCTTGACCACGACCTTGCTGAAGTGGGCGTACACGCTGCGATAGCCGTTGCCGTCATCGATGACGACGACGATCGGCAGCGTCGACCACAGGTGCCTGGCGTCGAGTCGAGCAAGGTACGGATGCAGATCGCCGACCCAGCCCATCTGCTGGTCGTAGCGACGGCCGGCCGCAAGGACCGTGCCCTCGTGCGCGGCCGTCACCCGGTCGCCGCAGAACGTGGCGAGGTCGACGCCGTCGTGGAAGTCCGCGCCGTCGACGAGGCGCGAGCCCCAGCGCGACGGACCGAATGGCAACGTCAACCGACCGCGCGGCAACGGGGATCGATAGCCGGTCAACGCCTCCGGCGACATCGGACCCGGGGGCGGGGTCGAACTCGGACTCGGGGTGGGGCTGGGCGTCGGCGGTGAGGAGCCCATGGGGCGCGAGGTGGCGGCCGCACCCAGCCCGGTCGGGCGTGAGCCCGTCGGCCCAGACCCCGACGCAGCCGGCGTACCGACCGCCCCCTGGACATCTCCGACCGGGGTCAGTGGGTCGCTGGCGAACGAGCTGATCAGCGCGCTGCCGGCAGCCACCATGACCGCGGCCAGGACGACGGTCCCGACCCGGCGCCGGCCCCGACCGCGTCGGCGACTCCGTTCGTCGAGCGGTCGCGGCAGGTTGTCGAGCGGACCCGGGCGGGTCCGGTCTCGCGAACGATGAACGCTCAATGGCTGGCGGTTCGATCGACGACCGGCAGGTCGTCACGGGCACGCAGATGGAACGCGACGCCGTAGATCTCGCTCGTATCTGGATCGCGCCGGGGCGTCGCGGTCAGCCGCCAGTCCCGACCGCCGCGCTCGATCCAGCGGGCGAGCGGCTTGCCGCCCTGCAGCACCCGGTCGAGCAGGTCGAAGGCCGTGTCCGGCAAGTCGACCATGACTTCGCGGGCGGGCATCCCGATACAGCGCGCACCGAACTCCGCCACGAACGCGGGGTTGCCGTAGATCAGCACGTGGCCGACCCCGGCACACAGACCGGCAGGGCGGATCTCGGAGGGCGCGGGGTGACGGGTGAGCCCGGACATCGGAACGGCAATGGTAGGGCTGCGCTGCAAGGGCCGTCAGCGAGCCGCGTCATCGACCCGCCGGGCGTTGCTCGTGACGCGACGCGCTATCATCCGCGCGTCCGCCCGTAGCTCAGTGGATCAGAGCGACTGACTTCGGATCAGTAGGTCGGGGGTTCGAATCCCTCCGGGCGGGCCAACGACGTTCCGGCCCGGGTCCCGGTCCCTACCAGTACCTTCGGGTCGTTGCTCGCGCGCACCGTCGCTGCGACCGTGCACGGGAAGGGCCCTGGGTGCTCCCGTCGCTGGGGGATTGGTCGAGCGCCCGGGGCCCGGACTTCCCGAGGGCGCGCCCGCAGCGGCACGTCCTCCGCCGCTACGCTCTGGCGGTGCGACCCTTCTCGGACCGACACGACGTCGCCATCGGCGTGGCCTTCGCCGCCGGCGCCGCGATCCTCTATGGAGCCGCCTACCCCGCGACGGCGGTCGCCCTGCGCTCGTTCACGCCGCTCGGTGTCGCAGCGCTGGCATGCACCATGGCGTTGCCCGTCCTCCTCCTGCTCGCGGCGGGCGGCGTCCTCCCCCGCCCCGCCCTGCGCTCGCTGACGTGGTCCGGCGCCCTGCGGCTGACGATCCTCGCTCTCCTCGGCGGCTTCGCGTTCATCGCCGCGACCAACACGGCCGTTGCGCTCAGCGGGCCGACCATCACCGGCTTCGTCGCGCCGTTATACGCGGTGGCCGCGGCCGTGCTGGCCGTCCCGATCCTGGGCGAGCCGCTCCGCCCGACGACCGTGGCGGCGTTCGCCCTCGCCCTGGTGGGGACGGTGCTCCTTGCCGGGTTCGAACCGGCGTCGACCACCTGGCCGGGCGTCGTACTGGCGGTCGTCGCCGCCGTGATGTTCGGGCTGTACATCGTGCTGTCGCGCCGCTGGGCGCGACCGTACGGTCTCGACGGGACCCTCGTCACCATCGCCAACCTGGTCAGCCGGGGGCCGATCCTGCTCGTGATCGAGTGGTTCCGCTCGCCGACGACGCTGATCCCCGATCAGGTCGATCCGGCCGCGCTGATCGCGCTGCTGACGATCGCCTTCGGATCGAGCTCGACGGCGAACCTGTTCCTCATGGCGAGCGTTCGACGCGTGCCCGCCCGACGGACGTCGGCCGCCCTGCTGCTCACCCCGGTCGCCTCCGCCGTCATCGGGATCGCCTGGCTCGGCGAACGGCTGACACCGATCGAGACGGTCGGGGCGATCGTCGTCCTCGTCGGGATCGCCGGCGCGAGCGGCGTCGTGGAACGGCTGGCCCAGCGGACGATTCGGGCGGCATGAGCGACCCGCTCCCGACGCTGTCCGCGGCGATGCGGCGCCTGGCCGCCCCGCCGCCGGACGACGCCACCGATGCCGATCGACGCACGCTGGACCTCGTCGGCCTCCGCCTGCCGCTCCGGGCGTCCACCGCGCTGGTCCTGGCCACCCTCGTCGTCCTCGTCGACTACACCCGGATCCTCAGCCCGGACGCGCTCATCGCCCTTGGCCGGAGCCCCGAGGCCCTGCGCGTGGTCGCCCTCCAGCGCGTCCTCCTGTACGGGCTGCTGCCGCTGGCCGTGGTCGTGTTGGTCTTCCGCGACCGACCCGCCCGCTACGGCCTGACCCGCGGCGACTGGCGGGCCGGGCTTCCGCTCCTGGTCGCGGGCTGCCTGCTCATGACCCCGATCGTGCTGTGGTTCGCCCAACTGCCCGAGGTGCGGGCCTACTACGCGCCGAGCCTCGAACCGCCGCCATCGCTGGTGCTGACCAATACCCTCGACCTGACCGCGGCGGAGTTCCTGTTCCGCGGCTTCCTGACGTTGGCCCTGGTGCGGGCGATCGGCCCGATGGGGGTCCTGGTCGGCACGCTCCCGTTCGTGTTCGCTCACCTGGGCAAGCCCGAGCTCGAGCTCTTCTCGACGCTCGGTGGTGGGCTGGTCTACGGCTGGCTCGCCTGGCGGACGCGGTCGATCGTCTGGGGCTCGATCGCCCACGTCTACATCCTCAGCCTCGTGATCCTCGCCTCCGGCAGCTGACGGGCGGCAGAGGACGAGGGCCCGCTGCCGCGATCGCTGGTTCAGCGCTTGGCGGCCCGCGCGACGTCCGATGCGTCGTCCACCTCGATGTCGTGCTTCCGGGCAGCGCGCATGATCTTGCGCGCGGCGCCGTGCTTGGCCGTCGCGTCCTCGAAGTCGGTCTGGTCGAAGCGCGAGATCGCGTTTCGGACGTGCGACTCGTCGTTGATCGGCAGGTGGCGCTCGCCGGACTTGTCGATATAGGCGAAGGACGTGTCGCGCAGGCGGTCGCGCTTGTCGGTCGTCAGTTCAGCCATGTCGAAACCTCCTTGGTCCGAGTCAGGGTGGCTCCGCGCGCGTGGAAGCCGCCCGGCTGGGATGGCCGGGCGGCTTGCAGGTGTCTATCGGGATGGGCGGGCAGCGCCCGGGGATCAGGCGCGGGCGGCTCCGGCCGCGCCCCAGCGACGCAGCTCGGCGTCGAGGTCGAGCGGCATGACCACGCCCTTGTTCTCGTATTCGCCCCATGCCTCGCGCGGGACGCGCCACATGATCTCGAACTCGTTGCCATCGGGATCGGCGCCATAGAGCGACTTGCTCACGCCGTGGTCCGAGGCACCGCCGAGGGCACCGGCCGCACCGAGCACCTCGGCCGCGGTGGCCAGGTCCTCGATGGTCGGGACTTCCCAGGCAAGGTGGTACAGCCCGGTCGAGCCACGCGGGGCCCGCGGCGCGTCCGGCCCGACGGAGAACAGGCCAAGATCATGGTGATTGCCGCCGGCGGCCGAGCGCATGAACACGGCTCGGCCTCCGAACGCGCTCTCGACGATCTCGAACCCGAACACGCGCTGGTAGAAGTCCGCCGACGCGCTCGCGTCACGGACGTACAGGACGGCATGGTTGAGGCTGGCGACCGGGATGCTCACGCTCCCAGTCTGCCGCTCGACGTCGTTGGTGTCGATCATCTCCGACTCCGTCGCTGCCGCGGTCACGCCGCGACCAGCGCCGGCTTCGGGGCCCCGACCAGCTTCCAGCCGGACTGCCACGTCCCGGACCGGACGATCTGCAGGTAGATGTTGAGGAACGCCATGGCCTCGAGCTGGCGGGCGCGGGCCAGCTCGCCGACATCGACCGGATCAAGGCCGATCGAGCGCACCAGTTCGAGCACCGTCGCGCGGGCGGCGTCATCGTCGGCGGCGACGTAGCCGTCGAGCTGGATGCCCTCCGCGATCGGGTCCGCCTGGTTGGCGGCGAACAAGGTGTTGAACGCCTTGACGATCCTGGCGTCTGGCAGCAGCGCCGCAAGGTCCTCGGCATTCGAGGACGTGGTATCGATATCGGGTCCGGCCGCGCCGAAGGACATGCGATTGGTGGCATCGACCACGGGCTTGCCGGCGACCGACGGGGCGATCTCGGCGGCCACGTCGGGCGCGCTCGCGAACGGCACCGCCAGGACGACGACCTCGGCGGCGGCTGCCGCCTCGGCATTGGAACGAGCGACGCGGGCGCCGGTCGCCGCGGCGACGCTACCCGCGTCCTCGGGATCGCGCGAGGCGATGATGACGTTGTGGCCGGCACGGGTGAACGCTGTGGCCAGTGACTTGCCGACGTTGCCGGCTCCGATGATCGCGATGTCCATCGCGGGTCCTCCGCTTCGTGAGGCCGGGCTTCGGCGGATCGCCGCCCGGCTGTCTGTAGTTGATTGCGCAACTATACGCGGATTGACAATTATGTCAATACCCGTTTGTTGTCGGCATACTTCCGTAGCCGGATCGGGAGGCATCAACGCGGCGGCGATGCACCGCGCGGCGCGTCATCGCTGTCGGTGCGCGGCAGGCGCTATCCTTGCGGGCGACCCCAAGCGTCAACGCGGGACCTCCCATGCCCGCGGCCCGACATCGTTCGAACAGGTGGTGCCCATGAAGGTCGGTGTCGCCAAGGAGACCGCGCCCGGAGAGCGGCGCGTCGCCCTGGTACCCGAGGTGCTCGGCAAGCTGCAAGCGGCCGGGTGCGACATCCTCGTCGAGTCCGGAGCCGGGGCCGGATCCGCCATCCCTGACAGCGCCTACGCCGACGCCGGGGCCACGGTCGTCTCGACCGATGACCTCTACGCCCGGTCCGACGTGGTCCTGCGCGTCGCCAAGCCGTCAGCCGCCGAGGTGGCGCGGCTGCGCTCGGGCCAGGCCGTGGTCGGATTCCTCGCCCCGCTGATCGATCCCGCCACCGCCAAGGCGCTGGCCGACCAGGGCGTCACGGCCATCAGCCTCGACGCGATCCCGCGCACGTTGTCGCGCGCCCAGACGATGGACGCGTTGAGCAGCCAGGCCAATGTCGGCGGCTACAAGGCCGTCCTCATCGCGGCCAACACCTACGGCCGCTACTTCCCGCTGCTGACCACCGCCGCCGGGACGGCCAAGCCCGCCAATGTCCTCATCCTCGGCATCGGCGTGGCCGGCCTGCAGGCGATCGGCACGGCCAAGCGGCTGGGGGCCGTCGTCAAGGCCTATGACGTCCGACCGGAGACCCGCGAACAGGCCGAGAGCCTCGGGGCCCAGTTCGTCAAGCTCAAGACGACCATCGACGCGACCGGTACCGGCGGCTACGCCCGCGAGCTGACGGCCGACGAACGAGCCGCCCAGCAGGCGGAGCTCAACGACGTGATCGGTGGCATGGACGTCGTCATCACCACGGCCCAGGTGCCGGGTCGCAAGCCGCCGGTGCTCGTCACGGCCGCAGCGGTCGGCATGATGAAGCCGGGCTCGGTCATCGTCGACATGGCCGCCTCGGCCCTGGGCGGCAATTGCGAGCTGAGCCAGGTCGGCCAGACCATCGTGACCCCGAACGGGGTCAGCATCGTGGCGCCCGACAACCTGCCGGCGTCGATGCCGGCCGGCGCGTCGGCGTTCTACGCGCGCAACATCTCGGCCCTGCTGCTCGGGATGGTCAAGGACGGCGCCCTGCACCTCGACTTCGATGACGAGGTGACCAAGGCGACGGTCATCACCAGGGACGGCGCGGTCGTATCCGAGGCCGTGACCAAGCTGCTCAACCCCGGAGGCCCGGCATGACCCCCGACGAGATCAACGGCCTGCTCCAGGCGCTGACCGTCTTCACCCTGGCGATCCTCGTCGGCTTCGCGGTCATCAGCAAGGTGCCCGCGACGCTCCACACCCCGCTGATGTCGGGCGCCAACTCGATCCACGGCATCGTCCTCGTGGGTGGCATGCTCATCGCCGCGGAGGCGACCGATCCGATCAGCCGCATCCTGTCGCTGGTGGCCGTCGCGTTCGCCGCGATGAACGTCGTCGGGGGCTATGTCGTCACCGACCGGATGCTCCAGATGTTCCGCAAGAAGCCGGTCGTCGCCAAGCCGGCCGCCGACGAGGCGGAGGGCTGACCGTGACCACCCTGCAGATCATCGAGGTCCTCGTCCGGATCGCCTGGTTGGCCGGCGCGGTGGCGTTCGTGCTCGGCCTCGCCCGGATGAACTCGCCGGCCACGGCACGCAACGGCAACCTGTTGTCGGCCGGCGGCATGGTCGTGGCCATCGTCGCGACCGCCATCCTCATCCTCGCCCGCGAGCTGCTCGATCCGCTTAGCTTCGGCATCCGCCCGATCGTGTGGGCGATCATCGTCGGCGGCATCGTCCTCGGCGGCGGCCTCGGCCTGTACACCGCCCAGACGGTGAAGATGACCGCGATGCCGCAGCTGGTGTCGCTGTTCAATGCGGTCGGCGGCGGCGCGGCGGCGCTCATCGCCATCGACGACTACATCCGCCTGTCCGGCGGCGACAGCGTCCGCATCGACACCCACATCTTCATCGTCCTCGACATCATCATCGGGTCGATCACGTTCACCGGATCGCTCGTCGCCGGCGGCAAGCTGCAGGGCCTCATCGCCGGCAAACCGATCCTCATCCCGGGCGGCCGGATCGTCACCGCCGGCCTCGCCCTGGTGACCGTCGTCGCGGCGCTGGTCATGTTCGTCACCGGCGCGCCGAGCCTGCCGCTGATGTTCCTGATCCTTGCGGCCGCGCTCATCTTCGGCGTGACGATGACCCTGCCGATCGGCGGGGCCGATATGCCCGTCGTCATCTCGCTGCTCAACTCGTTCACCGGCACGGCCGTGGCGATGGCCGGCTTCGTCATCGACAACCCGGTCCTGATCATCGCCGGCGCACTCGTCGGCGCCTCGGGCGCGATCCTGACCAAGCTGATGGCCGACGCCATGAACCGCTCGGTGATCAACATCATGATCGGCGGCTTCGGCGGTGGCGACGACACCGCCGGGGCGGCGGTCGGTGGAACGGGCAGTGTCCGCTCGATCGGCCCCGACGATGCGGCCATCCAGCTCGCGTACGCGCAGCACGTCATCGTCGTGCCCGGCTACGGGTTGGCCGTCGCCCAGGCGCAGCACGCCGTGCGCGAGCTCGCCGAGCTGCTCGAGGAGCGGGGCGTCGACGTGGCCTACGCCATCCATCCGGTCGCCGGACGGATGCCGGGCCACATGAACGTCCTGCTGGCCGAGGCGAACGTGCCCTATCCCCAGCTCAAGGAGATGGACGATATCAACCCGGAGTTCGCGCGGGCCGACGTCGCCCTCGTGATCGGTGCCAACGACGTGACGAACCCCGCCGCGCGGCGGCCCGGTTCACCGGTGTCGGGGATGCCGATCCTCGATGTCGACCAGGCGAAGTCGATCATCGTCATCAAGCGCTCGATGGGCAAGGGCTACGCCGGCATCGACAACGAGCTCTACACCAACGAGAAGACGGGCATGCTGTTCGCGGACGCGAAGGACGGCCTGGCCTCCCTGACCGCCGCGGTCAAGGCGTTGTAGGCCGCCTTACGCGGAGGGCACGACGGCGGCGGTCCGTGGACCGGCGGCCGCCGTGGCATCGGACACCTCGAGCGGGGCGAGCGTGCCCAGCGACTCGGCGACGACGATCGCATCGTCGTCCGGCTGCAGCACGAAGTCGGCGCCCGGGTTGACGAAGGCATGCCCGCCACGATTGACCGACAGCAGCGTGGCGCGGTGGTCGAGGCGCAGCCGGCTCGCGACGGCATCGATCGACAGGCCGATGTAGTCGTCGGGCAGGGTGATCCGATAGAGCTCGGAGCCGTCCCCGCCTGACACGATGTCGGTGACGATGCCGGTCAACCCGGGGTACAGGGCCGACCGGGCCAGCAGGTGCGAGGCGATCTTCGAGGTGACCAGCAGCTCGTCCACGTCGGCTCGCCAGAAATGGGGCTCGTGCTTGGGGTTGTTCACCTCGGCCACGGTGCGCACTCCGGGCGCGACGTGTTCGATGGCCATGACGGTCAGGATCGACCGCATGTCCGCCCCGTCGGACGAGTCGTCGGGGAAGACCAGGGCCGACGAGGCGTCCCGGATGCCGGCACGCTCGAGGTCCGCCTCGTTGGTGGCGTCGCCGCGCACGAAGTAGACGCCATCACCCGCCGGGTTCTTGTCGAGATCGGCGAGGACCACCACCCGGGTCTTGTAGTCGTCGCCGCGGAGCTCTTCGATGAGATCGCGCGCGGTCGTGTTCCAGCCGCACACCACCACGTGGTTCTTGTAGCCCGACGCACCCAAGCCCTGGCCCTCCTTGAGCAGGAAATCGATGACCATCGCGACGAGGGCGCCCGTGATCATGCCGAGCATGGCGACCCCGAACAGGATCAGCAACCATCCGACCAGCCGGCCGGCCGGCGAGGTGACGAACCCGGAGTCTCCCTGGCCGAGGACCGTGGCGATGCCCCAGTTGAAGGCATCGAAGATCGATTCGAACGTCCACGGCTTCTCGACGAGGGTGATGAGGACGGCGGCCACGAGGACGAAGCCGACGATGCCCTGCACCAGCGACAGGAAGAACCGTCGATCGAGCTGACCGCGGATCCGTCCGACGTGCCACAGCACGCGTCGCACGAGCGGCGAGCTGAGCAGCGGCAAGGCGAGGTTGGGGCGCGGCCGTCGCATGGGGCCGATCGTGCCATATCCGCGTCGGGCCGCGAGCGGCCGGATCGACGTCGACGGCCGGCGTCAGTCGCCGTCGGCCCTCGATTCGAGCAATTCGATGCCGTCCATGTCGGCGATGGCCGTGGTCAACGGCACACCGGCGCCGGGGTCGCTCAGGCGGACCTCGATGTCGATCAGCAGGCCACCGGGCACGTGGTCGGTCGCGAGGTGGGCGATGACGCCGCCCTGCCCGCTGACGGTGGCGGCGATCCGTCCCAGGGCATGCGGGTCGGCCGTCGTCAGCCGCAGCCGGATGCGCTGGCGGTCGCGACCGACGAACCGGTCGGCGACGATGGCGAGCGGCCACAGGGACACGATCACCAGGATCGTCCCGGTCAGGGCCACGGTCCACGCAGCCGCGCCGGCGGCCATGCCCACCGCGGCCACCGCCCACAGGCTCGCTGCCGTGGTGAGCCCCCGGATGTTGGCACCCTCCTTGAGGATCGCCCCGGCCCCGAGAAAGCCGATGCCCGACACGATCTGGGCCGCGATCCGTCCCGGGTCCGCACCGGGGACGTGGAACGCCTCGATTGACAGGACCGTGAACGCCGCCGAGCCGACGGACACGAGCAGGTGCGTGCGCATGCCCGCGGGGTGCCCGTGGACCTCACGCTCAAGGCCGATCAGCGCACCGAGGAGCGCCGCGAGGAGCAGCCGTCCGACGATGGACAGATCGGTGGCGACATCGACCGGCATCAGGCGGTCAGTCTACGGCCCGCCTGCGACGTCGACGGCGGTTGCCTCGAGCGCGGCGACCAGATCGGCCGGACGAAGGTGGAGATTGACCCCGAAGGCTCCACCGCCGACCGACACACGCTCGAAGCGCAGCGCCGACTGGTCGACGATCACCGGCCAGGCACGGCTCGCCCCGAACGGGGTGATCGTGTAGCGCTCATACCCGGTGGCCGCGCGCGCCTCGTCCGCATCGGGCAGGGTCAGCCGCCGGACGCCGAGGTGGGCGCGCAGCTTCGGCCAGTCGAACCGCCGGTCGGCCGGGACGAGGACGAACAGGTAGTCGTCGTCCCCACGCCGGACGACGATGGTCCGCAGCAACGCCCCGAGGGCGATGCCCTGCGCGGCGGCCGCCGCTTCGGCGCTGCCTGCCCGCGCCGTCCGGACGATGTCGTGCTCCACCCCGAGCGCAGCGATCGCTCGTGTGGCCGGGGTCCCGTCATCCGCGGTCATCCCGAAAAGACCGTTCCGCCGTTGGGAGACAGGACCTGCCCGACGTAGGCCTCACCGCCGGGCCCGGCCAGGAAGGCGATCGTCGCGGCGATCTCGTCGGGCTCCAGGAAGCGACCGATGCGCACGGCCGCGCGCTCCGCCTCGATCGCGGCGGCGTCGTTGTCGAGCAGCATCGGGGTGACCACCGGGCCGGGCGCCACGGCGTTGACCCGCACACCGTCGGGGGCGACCTGGTAGGCCAGGGCCCGGGTGAACCCGACCAGCGCCGCCTTGGCCGTCACGTACTGGACGCTCTGGTTGCCGAGCCAGACCGATTCCGAGGCGATGTTGACGATGCGACCGGAACGGCGCGCGATCATCGGCCCAAGGACCGCCTGCGTGACGTGGAACGTGCCCGTGACGTGGACGTCGAGTATCCGCTGCCAGTCGGCGAAGGTGACGTCGACGAACCGACCGCTGCCCGGGATGCCGGCGTTGTTGACGAGGATGTCGACGTCGCCGGCGGCGGCCCGCAGGGCGTCGACCGCGGCTGCGACCGCGACCGGATCGACGACATCAGCCCCGAGCGGCCAGGCGCGACCGCCGGCGGCGGCGATCTCGGCGACGGTCCGTTCGACGCTCGCGATGTCGCGATCGAGGCAGCCGATGGCTGCGCCGTCGGCCGCCAAGCGCAGCGCGGTGGCGCGGCCGATCCCCGATCCGGCTCCGGTGACGAGGGCCACCCGGCCGGTGAGCGGCGCCATTCGATCCATCCGGACAGTCTGCCCGATGCGCGTCCGCGACGGCGCGCTGCGCTGCGGCGGCGAGGTGGCCCGTGTCAGTCGGCGAGCGCGATGCGGATGCGCTTGTTGATGCGGCCCTTCGACTCGTAGCCGGTCACCCGGATCCGACCGACCTCGCGCGTGTTCGAGACGTGGGTCCCGCCGTCGGCCTGCAGGTCGAGCCCGACGATCTCGATCGTCCGGATCTGCTCGATGCCGGGCGGCAGCAGGTTGACCTTCGTCCGGATGAGGTCCGGGATGGCGAACGCCTCGGCGCGGGGCAGGACGTTGACGCGGACGTCGCGAGCGGCGGCCAGCTCGGCGTTGACGGTCGCTTCGATCGACTCCACGAGCTCGCCCGACATCGTCTCGAACTCGAAGTCCATGCGCCCCGATCCTGGCTCCATGTTGCCCCCGGTCACCAGCGCGCCGTGATCGCGCCAGACCACGCCGCACAAGGCGTGGAGCGCGGTGTGGGTGCGCATCAGCGCGAGACGACGCGCCCAGTCGAGGTCGACCTCCACGCTGTCGCCGACGGCCGGTGGCTCGCCCTCGCCCGCCTCGAGCTCGTGGACGATCTCACCGTCCTGCTTGTGCGCGCCCGCGACCGTCCACGACCGACCGTCGGCGGTGCGCAACAGGAGTCCGCGGTCCGACGGCTGGCCGCCCCCGCCCGGGTAGAAGACGGTGCGGTCGAGGACGACGACGGTCCGCTCAGCGGCCTCGACGTGGCGGACCGTCGCGGAGATCGAGCGCGCGTACGCGTCGCTGTAGCAGCGTTGCTCGCCGTGCGGCGTCACGCGTGTCGGCCGGTCGCCGAGCCCTGACTGGTCACTGCGCGGTGAGCGTCCCGCTCATGTTCGGGTGGACCGTGCAGACGAAGCCATAGGTCCCGGCCTTGAGAGCCGGCACGTCGTAGGTCCGCGTGTCCACGCCCGGGAAGATCTCGCCCTTGAACACCTCGGGGCCGGTCGGGGTGCCCTCGTGGATCGCGACGTTGTGCTGGATCGAGGCGTCCTGGTTGTGGAACACGATCTGGAACGGCGCGTCGGCCGGCGCGCTGAGCTCGCTCTTGTCGTAGGCGACGTTCTGGGCGGTGATCTCGATCCCGCCCGCGGCGGCGGACCCGGACGGTTCTCCGCTGGCGACCGCGGGCCCGCTGGCCTCGACGCTCGGCACGGGCGTGGCCGACGGCGCCGGCGCATACGTCCAGCCAGGTGCGGCACTGGTGCAGGCGGCGACCGCCAGGACGGTCAGGAGGGCGGCGAGGGAACGAAGGGATCGCATGGTTCGATGGGGACCTCGTGGGCACGCGGATGGCCGCGGTTGGGGTTGCAGGTGGAAGATACCGCGTCAGCGCCAGACCGGTCGCGGATGGGGTGGCAGTACCGCTGGCCCATGACCCACCGGTACCATCGTCCGGATTGTGGTGGGACGTTTCGGGGACTAGCCTCGTAAGTCCCCCTCCCGGTGGGCGATGTCCGCGCTCCGGGAGCTTCCAGGAGCCCACCTGCATCATGCACCGACCCCTCATCGACCGGCTCTGGCATCTCGCCATCACGGTCGCCCCGCTCGTCGCCCTCGCGCTGACCCTCGTCGCCGCGCGTCGCTGGTAGCGGACCCCGTCCCAGGCAGCGGAGCGCCGCCGCCGATCCGATCGCATATCGATCGCCGGACGTAGCTGGCCGGCGAGCGTCCTCATTGAGACCCGGAGACCTCCCTCCGGGTCTCTTCTTTTCGTCCGGTCCCGCGCCCGTTCCCCCGGCCCGCTCAGGCGCGGTCGGTGAGCCCGAGCCGGATCGCGACGGCGGCGGCCTCGACGCGGCCGGACACCCCGAGCTTGGACAGGATGTTGCCGACGTGGACGCCGACGGTCTTCTGGCTGATGAACAACCGCTCGCCGATCTCGCGGTTCGTCCGCCCCCGGGCGATCTGGACAAGGACCTCGCGCTCGCGACCGCTCAGCCCGAACGTGTTCCGACCGGCCGGTGCCTCGGGCGTGCCCGCCAGGCCCATCGCGAACGGCGACGGTTCCGCCCCTGACACGGCGACGGCGGTGGGGACCGGTTGGGCGATGACCGGCACGAGTTCGCGGGACCGATCGTCCGGCCCGGCAAGCCGTTCCTCGACCGCCGGCGGCAGGCTGATGAGCGCCCGCCCGGCCAGCTCGCGGAGCTCGCGAAGGAGCGGGATCGCGCCGAGCGCGAGCGCCGTCTCGACCGCCGCCAGGAGCGGCGCCCGGGCGTCGGCTCGACCCGCACGGCCGGAGCCCGAGCCGAGGAGTGCCTCCGCTTCGCGCCAGCGCGCCCGAGCCGTCTCGTACGGGATGTGCAGCGCGGCCCAGGCCGCGCCGACGGCTCCCCACGTCGCGGCATCGTCGCGTCCGTCGACCCGGCGCTTGTGTGCCTGCGCCGTCGCCAGCCAGGCGTCGGCCAGACGCCGCGAACCGAGGGTCCGTTCGACGCCGTGCTTGCGGACGACCGCCTCGGCTGCGCGCGTCACGTCGCGCGCCCGGCTGCGCGCGGCAGCGAGCCCCGCAAGGTCGCGCTTGTCGCGCGCCTCGGCGGCCGCGGCAGCCTCGACCTCGACCGCCGTCGCCGCTGTCCTGGCCGCCAGGATCCAGTCCTCCGTGCCCTGCACCAGCGTCCAGCCGCGGTCGGCCGCGCGCCGGGCATCGGCCAGGTCGCCCCGCCACAGGGCGAACGAGGCGGATGCCAGGTGGAGCGGTACGGCCTGCTGGGCGTCACGCACGGCCTCGAGCTCGAGCAGCGTCTGACCGAGCAGGCGGCCGGCCGCCTCGCCGGCCGACAGCTCGATCTCGACCGTGGCGAGCGACACCAGGGCGTTGAGGAAGTTGACCCCGGTCGGCAGCCATTCGAGGGCGGTCATGCTCATCGCCCGCGCCTCGTCCCAGCGCCCAAGCAGGAACAGCGAATCGGCGGCGTTGCCGCGAAGGACGTTGCCGTAGACGGCCTCCAGGCCGGCCTCCCGAGCGGCATCGATGCCCTCGGACGCCACCGCGACCGCCTCGGCGTGGCGGCCGGCCAGCTCCAGTACCGTGGTCAGGTTGGCGCGGACCCGGAACAGTTCGTCGAGGTCACCCAGTTCCTCGGCCAGTGCCCGGGATCGGCGCAGCACGTCGAGGGCCTTCTCCGGATCGGCCCGCCAACCGAGCGACACACCGAGCGTCGTCTGTGCGTGCAGCTCCCAGTGGCGGGCCGGGGGATGGCACGCCCGAGCGATCCGGATGGCATCCCGGGCCAGCCGCTCGGCTTCCGAGAAGGTGCCCTCGAGCATGCGCATCTGGGCGAGACCGGCGACCACCGCGGCGCGCGCCGCGGTGGCGCTGTTGGGCACGAGGTCGACCGCTCGGCGTCGAGCGACGAGTGCCCCGTCGGCATCACCGACGATCCGTCGGAACTGCCCGAGTCGGTCGTAGGTCAGGGCCAGGCGGGCCCGATCCCGACGGGCGTCCATCCCGCCGATGGCCGCATCGAGATAGGCCGCGGCCCGGACGGCTCGGCCGGCGGCGAACGCGGCTTCGGCTGCCCGCACCGAGAGGTCGACGGGCGTCGGTGCGCCGGCCGCGGCTCGAGCTCCTCGCAGCCGCGACGTGGTGCTCGGCGCGGCGCTGCCGGCGGCGATGGCCAGCTCGAGCGCGGCCAGCTCGTCCATCGGCGCATCGACGGCCGCCGCCGCGTCCGCTGCGGCCAGGGCGGCACCCCGCGCGGACACAGGATCGAGCGCGATGCGGTGATGGTGCATCGCGACGAACGGGTCGTCGACCATGGCCCGGGCAACGGCCGCGTGATGGCGGATGCGGGCCGACGGAAGCAGATCGGCCTCGATCGCCCGACCGACGAGCTCGTGCCGGAGCGACAGGCCGGCCGCGTCCTCCAGCACGAAGCCGTATTCGATCGCTTCCTCCAGACCGACGGTGAGGTCGGCGTCGAGGATGCCGTCGCCATGCCGCGGGGCGGACGACGAGCGCGGCGGCGCGCTCGTCGCGTCGATCTCGAATGCCTCGGCGATGGCCGCCAGGCCGGTCCGGTCGACCGGTCGACCGAGCGGCGCGAGGAGCCGCAGGACGCGACGCGACTCGGGAGAACGGACGGCCAGACGGGCCAGCACGAGGTCCTCGAATGACGAGGTCAGCGACACCGCCGGCAGCTCCCGTCGGGCCGCCAGGAGCTCCTCGGCGACGAGCGGACGGCCGCCCGATCGTTCCGCCACGACCACGAGGACGCTGGCCGATGGTCGGGCGTCCTCGATCGCTTCGATGAGACGGGCCAACTCGTCACGACCGAGCGGCGCCAGGGTCAGGCGCGCGGGCTGCCGTGGCGCACCGCCGAGCGCCGCCAGGTCGATCGCCCACGGGTCGTCGCGCCGGATGGCGTCCGCCTGATAGGAGCCGACGACGGCCAGGCGCTGCGAACGCGCGATCCGCGCGAGGAATGTGAACAGGGTCCGCGTGGCCGCATCGGCGCGATGCAGGTCCTCGATGACCAGCAGGACCGGACGGCGCTGCCCGAGCCGCCCGATAACACCCAGGACGCCCTCAAGCAGGCGCGCCTGGCGCCGCTCGGGAGCGGCGCTCGAGGGACCGGCCGCCGCCGACCCACCGACGCGTTCGCCGAGCGCGGGCACGAGCCGCAGGAGTTCGCCCGTAGCGCTGCCGAGCACCGCGCCGAGTTCCGCGTCCGGCAGATCGGCCAGGACCGGTCCGAGCGCGCGGATGACCGGTCCGTACGGGGTGTCAGTCCCGCGGCCGTAGGCGCGGCCGCGCAGGACGGTCATCGGTTCGGGCAGGCCAGCGACCCGACGGATCGTCTCGTCGACGAAGCGCGTGGCACCGACGCCCGCGGTGCCGTCGATCAGGAGCGTCCCCGCCTCGCCCGCGGCGGCCGCCTGCAGGACGGCCGCGAGCCTGGTGAAGGCGTCCTCGCGCCCCACGAACCGCGCGCTCGTGTACCTGGCCGGCATCGCCATAGGCTACTCGACCACGACCCCCGCGCCGGGCCCCGTCGGCGCAGCACAGCAGGGCAATGGTGCGCGGGCACACCGTCAGTCGGGGCTCGGCTACGCTGCGCGACGTGACCGACGGACGCCGCCCACCCCATCCCTCCAACGAGCTCAACGACCTGTCCGGCGAGGAATGGCTGTACTTCACGAAGTCGGTCCTCACGACGGCCTACCCCTCGGAGCTGGGGCATGCCCGGCGCAAGGCCCACGGCGCCAACAAGCCGCCGCGGCTGATGGCCCGTCTGATCGAGTTCTTCAGCCGGACCGGCGAGCTCGTGCTCGATCCGTTCGCCGGTGTCGGCGGCACCTTGCTCGGGGCGGCCATCGCGCGCGGGCCCCGGCGCGCGCTGGGCATCGAACTCGATCCGCGCTGGGCCGAGATCTATGCCGAGGTGGTGCGCGACCTCGCCGCGGAGCGGGATGGCTGCGGCCCCCTGCTGGCGGACCTGGGCAGCGCGGATCCCGGTCCGACGCGCGGATTCGATCCGTCCGGCCTCGAGCTGCGGACAGGCGATGCCCTGACCGTGCTGCCGACGCTGGCCGACGGATCGATCGACTTCATCGCGACCGACCCGCCATACAACATCCAGCTGCCGCTGACGATGGCCGGCGGGCCGCTGGCGACCACCCATGCCAACCGGCGCACCGACTACGCGATGATCAGCGACATGCCGGCCGACCTGGCCAACGCTCCGGACTATGCGACGTTCCTCGAGCGGATGCAGGAGGTCTTCGGGCAGCTCGGGCGCGTGCTGCGGCCCGGGCGCTACGCGGCGGTCATCGTCCGCGATGCGTACCAGGACGGGCGCTACCAGTTCGTGGGGTCGGACTTGGCAGCGCGCGCCGAAGCGGTCGGGCTGGTACCCAAGGGTGACCTGATCTGGCATCAGGCCGGAACGCGCCTCCGACCGTACGGCTATCCACGTGCCTTCGTCCCGAACATCGCCCACCAGCACATCCTGGTGTTGCGACGCGAGACGGCGCCGACTCAGACCCGGCGGCGACTCTCGAGGTAGGCCGCCAGCACGTCACCGTCGACGTCGTCGCCCATCGTCCACGTGTCCGCCGCGATCGGCATCGTCGCGCTGGGCGCGCCCGACGCTCGTCCGTCGCCGACGACGTCGCCGAGGGTCATCTTGTGGATCCAGCCCTGGCGGCCATCCGGGCAGAGCACGAGCCAGTACACGCCACGCTTCTCGAGGAGTTGGACCTCATCGCCCTGGTCCAGGAAGGCGATCTCCGATCCGCGCAGCTCGTCGGGCTGGTCGAGCAGGCGGACGAGCGTGTAGCGGATGAGCCGTCGCTCGCGTCCGTCCAGCGGCCCGACGAGGCCGTGGTCGAAGGTCAGCCGGGGTGCGGCGGGAGCGGCATCGCGGATGGGATCGGCCTTGCGCGCCTCGAGCAGGGAGGGGCGACGCCAGCGAGGCATCGCCATCTCGCCCTCCAACGGGACAGGTGCGGTCGCGACCTGCGCGGCGCTGGGCCCACCGACGGTTTGCCGATCGGCCAGGGCCGTGGCGGACGCGATGGGCGTCGCGCTCGCGGCCTGATACGCCAGGGCGTCGTCGGTGTCCGGCGGCTCGCCATCGCGGCGCCGCTTGCCGAACAACCCGAAGGCGAGAGCCGCGCCGACCACGGTCGAGGTCGCCGCCAATGTCGCAACCAGACCGAGTGGCAGGGCTGGGCGACCGGTCCCGAGCGTCTCGATGACCGCCGCGAGGCTGACGAGCACGCCACCGCCCGATCCGCTGCCGGCGCCCGGCACGGTCCCGGGCGCCGTCGGCCCTCCGGAGCCTGGCCCGTCGCCGCCGGACCCGTCTGTCGGGCCGCCGGATACGACGGCGATGCCACCGTCGCTCGGGCGTGGCGATGGGCCGCCGATCGGCGCGGCGCTCGACGAGGGAGTCGCTCGGTCGCCGGGCGTACCGGTCGGGCCGGGCGTCGCCAGCGGCGTCGGCGAGGAACCGGGTCGCGACGCAGGAGTCGGCTGGGGAGTCGCGACCGGGGTGGGCGACGGTGTCGGCCTTGGAGTGGGCGCCGAGGTGGGGCGTGGTGTCGGCTTCGGTGTCGGCGCCGGGGTCGCCGTCGGTCGCGGAGTCGGCCTTGGGGTGGGCTTGGGAGTGGGCGCCGGGGTCGGGGCGGTGATCGTCACGGTGCCCGCCGACAGCCGGTCGTCGAAGCGGTCACGGCTCATCGCCTCGATGGTGACGGCGTGGGCGCCCACGGGCAGTGTCCCCGACCACGTGAACCGCGTGCCGGTCTTCCAGTTGCCGGTGCCGGACCGGACCATGGCGTGGCTCGACCCGGCCGCGGTCACGCGAACCCAGTCGGCAGGTGAGCCCTCCCGGTTGCGGTACGTCACGGTGACGGTCACGACCGTCTGCGGCGTTCCCGAGCGGGGCGATGCCCCGGCGTCGGACAGGCGCGTCGGGCCCGAGTTCGCCGCCGCGGGCGCAGCGAGCGCGGCCACGAGCAGCAGGGTCACGAGGGGCGCGCCAAGGCGGCCGAACGCCCCGATGGTCCGCAGCCAGCGGGACACGCGGTGACGCTCCTGGGGAACGATGGATCGATGCATCCTGCTGGCGAGGATGGGGCCGCCCCAGGGGGCGGGCAATGGTACGGGGGTCCGGTCGCGTGCCGCCGAGAGGCGCGGTGCGCCGCGGCACCGTCCGCACCAGACGCTCCGGTGGGGTCCGGTGCGGTCGGGTGCGGGCGGTGGGCCGACCGGCGCCGTGGGTTACCCCGGTCCGGTCATCGACGTGCCGCGCGCGCACAGGCCATCGTGGCGGCCATGCAGGTCATCAGTCCGGCCGCGTCGCGGCCACGCCCATCGATCGGACCGCTGCTCGGTGGCGTCGTCGTCGGCACGTTGCTCGTCGTCGGAGGGGTCGTGCTCGCGGTCCTGGCCTTCGCGACGCCGATCCTTGGCGCGGTCGTGCCGAGCGGTCGACCGTCGGTCGGCGAGATGGCGACCGGGGTCGTGATCTGGGCGCTGGCGCTCGTCGCCCCCGCGGCGTTCCTCCTCGCCGGAGCGAGCCGCTTGATGCGGACCCTCGCCGTCGTGCGCGGCCGGATGCCGCGTCGGTCCACCACGCTCAAGGCACTTGAAACGCTACCCGCCGATCTCACCGTCGCCCACGGCCTCGCCCTGCCCGACGGTCGGCCGGTGTCCGAGCTGGTCCTCGGAGCGTTCGGCGCGGCGGTCATCCGCGAGCTGCCGCCCGCCGGGCTGACGCGGATCCGCGACGGCCGCTGGGAGGTGCGTGGGCAACGCGGCTGGATCGCCCTCGAGAACCCGCTCGAGCGCGCGAGCCGCGACGCCGAACGAGTGCGTCGCTGGTTGGCCCACGATGATGCGGACTTCGTGGTGAAGGTCTACGCCGCCGTGGTCGGCCCGCAGCCGACGGTGGCTCGGACGGCGACGTGCGCCGTTCTGAGCCCAGACCAGCTGGGCGCCTGGATCACGGCGCTGCCGGCCCAGCGGAGCATCACCGACGGACGTCGCGAGCAGATGCTCGAGACCGTCCGCGAGGCCGCACGCTGAGGGTGTCGGCGCGGCAGGAGATGTCGGTGGTAGGGGAGCCAGGACTCGAACCTGGAACCAGCGGGATATAAGCCCACCGCTCTGACCATTGAGCTACTCCCCCGCCGGCGATGCTACACCCGGCGGTCGGGACCGTGGTCAGTCGCCGAGCAGGCGACCGGCGATCTTGCGAAGGCTCAGCTGGCGGGGCAGAAGCGCACGATCGATCCGATCGTGCCCGCCCTGGGATGCATGGCCGTCGCGCTGATCGACGACGGTCCCACCGGGCGCCCAGGCGCGCGCCGGCAGGTTGGCGGCGAACTCGCGGTCCTCCTCGGTCTGCCAGGCCTCGATCGGAAGGTCGTCCGGATCGAACGGCTTGGGCACCGTGGCGACGGCGGCGGGGGGTCGGGCGTACGCCGGCGCGCCGTACAGCTTGGGCAGCGCGACGTGCTGCTCGTCGATGGACACGGGAACCTCAGCTGGCTGGTCGGAGCCTGCCGGATGACCCGGCTGGCACCGCCGATGATAGCCACGGGAGAGTACCGCGGAATGGTACGGAAGGGCTAGCCCCAAGTTGCGTCGGCATACCAGAAACGGTGCGTCCGCGCGCCGCGCGGCGGTGGACGCCGATCAACCGAACCACGGACGGATGACCTGGATGACGACGACCATCACGAGCCAGGCGATCGGCACGGCGGCGAACAACCCCAGGGCGGCGCTCCACGCGCTTCGTACCCGGCGCGTGCCGGAACCGCTGGGTTGGGGCACGACCAGGTAGGTGACGATGGTCCCGCACAGGAGGACCACGAGCGCATAGCCGGCCAGGGCCAACACCCGCAGATCGCCGCCCGGCAGCGATGTGCCACGGGCAAGGGCGATGTCGTAGGCCAGGTAGCCGAAGGCCAGGACGAGTGCGACGACGAGGCTCGACAGGACCGCCCGGACGACCGGTCGCGGCGCGTGGCGGAACTGGCGCCAGCGGATCTCCGCCCAGGACCGCGGCCGAACCTCGGCCGGACGCGTCGACTCGTCCTCACCGGTCGCCGTCGTGGCGTCGCGGTCAGCCATCGCCGAGCATCGACAGCGTCCGTCGCGGCGGGATCGTGGCCGGCGTGTGCGCGGCCAGCAGGGCCACCGCTTCGACGAATCGATCGATCTCGGCCTCCGACGTGAAGAACCCGACGCTGATCCGCAGCGCGTCGATGAGCGGCAGGGTGCGCGCCACGGCGAACACCCGGGCACCGAGCTCATCGAGCGCCGCCTGCGGCGGCCAACCGGCGATGCGGAACGCGACCAGGGTCGCCATGCGCTCCCGCGGGGTGACCACCTCCACGCCGTCGATGGCGGCCAGCCGGTCATGGGCCAGGGTCGCCATGTCGCGGCCGCGCTGGTGGATCCAGTCGAGGCCGACGAACATGCTCAGCCATCCGATCGAACGGGCCATCCCGACGATCGATGGCCGGTGGTAGTTGGATGCCTCGAAGCGGCGGGCGTTGGGCCACGCGACGGCCGTCCCGCTCGAGTCGACGCGTTCGAAGCCGAAGTGACCGCCATACGCCGGCGCGAGCCGCTCGCGTGCGGCTGGTGCGACGGCCAGCGCACCCATGCCCTCAGGCCCGAGCAGCCACTTCTGGGCGGGGATCGCATACACGTCCGCGCCCGTCGCCGCCAGATCGACCGGGATGGCGCCGGCGCTCTGGGCGCCGTCCACGACGACCAGCGCGCCATGCGCGTGGGCGATCTCGGCGATCCGATCGACCGGCAGGACGCGACCGGTCGCCCACAGGACGTGCGAGATGACCACCATCCGCGTGCGTTCGTCGATGGCGGCCTCGAAGCCGGCGAGGATGTCGGATTCATCGACGTTCGGGCCAGCGTCGACGAAGGCCAGCTCGATCCCGAGACGGCTGCGCAGGTGATACAGCGGCCCGACCCCGCCCGGGTGCTCGAGGCTGGTCGTCACCGCCCGATCGCCCGGGCGCCAGTCGATCGACCAGACGCCGATGTTCATGCCGTCGGTGGTCGAGTGGGTGAGGGCGATGTCGTCGACATCCGCGGTGAGGACCGCCGCCACCGCCGCCCGGGCTTCGGCCATCCGCTCGAGCATCGCCTCGTAGTAGTCGAAATGGCTGCGACCGATGCGCAGCTCGTAGTCGGCCAGCTCGGTCATGGCCGCCGCCGTCTCGGCCGGCAGTGGGCCGACCGAACCGGTGTTGAGGTAGATACCGGCGGCCAGCGCCGGAAGCGCCGCCCGGACCGCGGCCAGGCGGTCGGGATCGGGCGGGACGGGGACGACCACGGCCGTATGATACCGACGATGCCCGGCCTCGCCCGTCCCGAGATCCTGGCCACCACCGAGTGGCTCGCCGACCACCTGGACCGGCCGGGGGTGCGCATCATCGACGCTCGCTGGCGACCGGACGGGAGCGGCGCCGAGGTCCACCGCGGCGGGCACATCCCGGGCGCCGTGCACGTCGATTGGCGGACGGAGCTCGTCGACGGGGACGAGACGTCCGAGGGCATCCGTATCGCGACACCCGAGCAGGTGGCCAGTGTCGCCGCGCGCGCCGGGATCGGCGACGGCACCACCATCGTCGCCTACGACGACACCCAGGGGCTGTACGCGGCCCGCGTGTGGTGGACGTTCCGCAGCTACGGGGCCGAACAGGTCCGCGTGCTCGATGGCGGCTTCCCGGCATGGGAGGCGGAGGGGCGTCGGGTCCAGCGACTCGATCCCGCCCCGCCGGGCCCGGTGGGGGCGCCGTTCACGCCGCGCGGCCCCAACCGGATGCTGCTGACGACGTCGGATATCCGGGGCCTGCTCGGCGCGCCCGGGGTGACCCTGCTCGACGCCCGGGCCCCGGCCGAATACCGCGGCTTCGAGGGCAACACCCGGCGGCTGGGGCACATCCCGGGAGCGGTCAACGTCCCGGTCGGGTCGATGCACGAGGCGGGCGGTCAGCGGCTGCGCGCCGGCGATGCGCTGCGCGATCGACTCCATGCCGCGAATGTCAGTCGTGGCCGGCGGATGGTCACCTATGACGGGTCCGGCGTGGCCGCCGCCAAGCTGGCGTTCGTCCTGACCCTGCTCGGCCACGACGACGTGGCGGTGTACGACGGCGGCTGGGCGGAGTGGGGGAACCGGCTGGATCTACCGGTCGATCGCTAGCGGGCCGATCGGCCCCGATTACCAGCCGGTCGGTTCGGGCGGCGGCTCGGGTCGTGCGGCACCGCGCTCGAGGCCCGCCCACGGGTCGGTGGCCTGATGTGGCGCGAGGATCTGGGCCCGCTCGTGGTTGACGGCCACGAGGCTGGCCGTGGTCCGGGGTTCGCCGAGCACGTCCGACCAGAAGGTCGCGTCGGTGACGGGCAGGAAGTGCCCGGTCAGCTCCGACAGGGCATGCTCGAGGCTGCGCTCCGGCAACAGGTGGATCCGGCCGATGACCTTGAACGGCGGCACCGAGATCAGCGCCTCCTCGGCGATCTTGGGGGTGCGCAGTTCCGGGGCTGCCTGGACCGGCTCGTCCGCCACGGCGAACAGCACGGCGCGGAGGTTCACCTGCGCGAAGGCCGCCCGGATCGTCTCGCCACGGGTGCCGAACTCGTCGGACGACACGTCGGACAGGACGAGGAAGCGATCGTCGGCGAGGTTGAGCATGTCGGTGATGCGACGCTGGCGCGAGGCGAGCGAGCCGCGGATCACGAATGCGTCCGTGTACAAGGTCAGCGGGACGGACGGGGGCGGGCCGGAGACGCCTTCGAACATGGGCCGAAGGATACCCGGCCGGGGTGCCCCGGCGCTATCGATCGGGTTCCGGCGTGGCGGTTCTGGCGCCGGCGGTCACCAGCAACGCGGCCCCGTGCTGGAGGCCCTCGTACAGCTCGGTCACGCTCTCGACGGTGTCGATGTCGGCGACCGACTTGTCTGGTCGCAGGGCATGGATCCGCGGGAAGCGAAGGCTGAAGCCGCTGCCGTGGCGCCGGCTGCGGACGATGACATCGAAGGCGATCTCGACGACGACCGTCGGCTCCACCTGGCGATACCGTCCGAAGCGCGCGACGGTGTGGTCCTCGAACCAGCGGGTCATCTCGGCGATCTCGGCGTCGGTCAGGCCGCTGTACGCCTTGCCGATGTTCACGAGCTTGCCGGTCGCGTCGTCGCGGACGGCGAATGTGTAGTCCGACAGCACGCCGTGACGCTTGCCGTGGCCGACCTCCACCCCGACGACGACGCAGTCGATCGTCGCGAGGGCCTTCTTCATCTTCAGCCAGCCCAGGCCGCGTCGACCGGGCGAGTACCCGCTCGTCGGGTCCTTGACCATCAACCCCTCGTTGCGGCGCGCGCGCGCCTCGGCGAACGCGGCTTCGAGCGCCGGCTCGTCGTCGGCCACGCCCAGATGCGAACGGATGAAGCGGCCACCGTCCTCGACGAGCGGCAGTTCGAGCCCGTCGAGCCGAGCGCGGCGGTCGCGCAGCGGAGCGCGAAGCAGGGGTTCGACGCTGACCCCGCCCGTCGGATCGTCGCCGGCGCCCAGCGCCAGCAGGTCGAAGGCGACGTAGATGACCGGCACCTCGGCCTGGATCGACGCTGACGGCGCCTTGCGCCCGAGTCGCCCCTGCAGCGCGATGAACGGCAGGACGAGCCCATCCTTGAACGCGAGGATCTCGCCGTCGACGACGGCGGTCCAGTCGAGCGGGCGGGCCGCCTCGACGATCTCGGGGAACTGGCGGCTGATGTCGTTGAGATCGCGCGAGTACAGCCGGACGTCCTGACCGCGCTTGTGCAGTTGCGCCCGGATCCCGTCGTACTTGTCCTCGACCCAGACCTCGGGGCCGAGGCGGCGGATGATGTCGGACGCATCCTCGGCCGGCGAGGCGAGCATGAACTTGAGCGGGTGGAACAGGGCCAGCTCTGCCTGGTCGAGTCGATCGTCGCGGGCCAGCCCGGCCAATCGACCCATGTCGCCGGTCAGCATGCCGGCCCACTTGACGGCCTCGAGCGGTCGTTCGAACGCCCGGGCGATGGCGGCCTCGACGAGGCCCTCCCGCAGTCCGATGCGCAGCTCCCCGCCAAGGACCTTGACGATGGCCTTGGCCGTCGCTGGATCCACCCGGGCGAGCAGGTCTCGCAGGTGAGCGGCCTTGGCCACCCCGCCCGACGCGGCCTCGATGGCGTCGAACGCGGCGGCCACCTCGGGCAGGGTCGGGCTGGCCTCCGGCGGCGGTGCGTGGCCCGCCGCGGTCAGCACGTCCTCGACCGCCCGACCCAGGTCCGAGTGACGATCGTAGGCCGCCCCGAGCTCCTCGCGGCTGACCCCGGCCACCGCCCCGACCGCGGCCACGATCGCGGCCCAGCCCAGGCCGGGCGTGCGCTGGTCGGACTCGGGGAACGGCCGGCCGGTCAGGAAGACGACCGCGATCGGCAGCGCGTCGGGAGTCAGGCTGCGCAGGTAGTCGGCCAGCAGGGCGGTCTTCTCGGACGTCCGGGTGGTCGCCGCCACGCGCTCGGCCAGGTCGCTCCAGCGGCGCATGGACTCGATGGTATACGGTTCCGGCGATGGCACCGCGACGCTGGTTCCCGGAGGTTCTGACGGGGTCGAAGGTCGTGCTGCGCCGGCACACACCGGACAACCTGGCGGCCTTCCGGCGCTGGTATGCCGATCCCGAGATCGCCCGCCTGGCGCGCTATCAGGAAGCCCCGATGCGCCAGGACGAGATCGAACGGTTCTTCAGCGCGCGGGTCGTCGGCGCCGATGCGCTGGCGATGGCCATCCACGATCGCGCCAGCGGCCGACTGGTCGGGACGTGCGCCTTCAGCCAGCTCGACGGCGACAACGGATCGGCGCTGTACCACATCACCATCGGCGAGAAGGACGCGTGGGGCCAGGGCTTCGGCACCGAAGCGACCCAGCTCATGCTCGACCACGCGTTCGGCGTCCTCGGCTTGCATCGCGTCGCCCTGTTCGTCTTCGAATTCAACGAGCGGGCGATCCGCGCGTACCAGCGCTGTGGCTTCGTGGTCGAGGGCCGATCGCGCGAGTCGATCTTCCGCGACGGGCGCTGGTGGGATGAGCTGGCGATGAGCGTGCTCGAATCGGACTGGCGGCGAACGCGCGTCAGCCAGGTCGAGGACGGCGCCGAGCGGCTGGCGTTGCGCGCCGAGGCGGACGCCGCCGGAGCGGCCGTCGAGTCGGCGACGGCGCCTGCAGGCCCGGCGTCATCCGGCGCCGCGGCATCGATGCCGCTTGGCCGCGCCCGCAGCCTGACCGGCGGGCGACTCGAACGCACCCTGCGGCGGTT
>DASSII010000136.1:0-68346 GCA_035692005.1 Candidatus Limnocylindrales bacterium
ACATGGCCCAGTTGTGCCCGTAACAGAGTGACAGCGTCGAGTTACTCGGCGCGGCGGCTGATGATTCCGTTCGACCGCGCGGATAGCTCAGCGGCCCTTCGCGTAGCCCGTGGCGGTCAGCTTGTCCCAGAGCGACCCGGCGTTGTTGTTCTGGATGTGATCCATCATGTAGCCCTGCCCGACATCGACCGGACCGAACCGGTCGTCGAACCGGACCTTGGCGATGGTCTCCTCGCGTGACCAGCCCTTCGACACGGCGTCAGCGACGGCGGCCTTCCAGGCCATCAGGTGCGCTCGCTGGGTCTGGACGTAGTCGAGCGTGACGACCGGCCCGTGGCCTGGCACGACGTAGTCGACGTCGAGCGCCCGGATCGTCTCCAGTGCTTCGAGCCACTGGTCGACGTTCGAGGTCATCAGCCAGGTCTGGACGCCGCTGAAGATCGTGTCGCCGGTGAACACGACCCGCTCCTCCGGGACGTGGACCGCCAGCTGGCCGGGCGTGTGGCCCGGTGTCCAGTGGCAGTCGATCGTGTGGTCGCCGACCTTGAGCTTCAGCAGGTCGCCGCTGAAGACCACGGTCCCGCGCGGCAGGTCGGCGTAGTACTCGTCGCGATCGGGGATGAGCGGCCCTGCCTCGGGATCGTCGGTCGGGACCGCCTCGAGCGCGTAGGCGAAGGGGTCGAGCGCCGCGCCGGGGTCCATGAAGATGTCCCACAGCGCCTTGTGGTTGACGACCTCGCCGGCGCCGCGGAACCAGTGGTTGCCGAAGATGTGGTCGACGTGGTTTTCGGTGTTGATGAGGTAGCGGATCGGCCCGTGCTTCTCGGCCTCCGCCCGCATCGCGACCGCCTTCGTCGGCAGCTGCGGCGTGTCGATCACGACGACCCCGTCCGAGGTCGCGACGAAGCTCGGGTTGCAGCCCCGCAGCTTGGTGTTGGTGAAGACGTTCGGGGTGACCTGTTCCATGTCGATGGTGGGGGACGGCATGCGGGGCTCCTATTGGGTGGCGGTCAGACCGCCGTCGATGCCCAGGATCTGGCCGGTCACGAACGACGCGGCATCCGACACGAGGAAGATCGCCGGGCCGACGAGGTCGTCCGTCTCGCCGACCCGCCCGAGCGGGATGCGGTCGACGATGCCGGCCTTGAACGCGGGGTCCTCGAGCAGCATCGCGACCTGCGGCGTATCGACGAAGGTCGGCATGATGGCGTTGACGCGGATGCCGTGCTTCGCCCACTCGGTCGCCCACTGGCGGGTCAGGGAGCTGATCGCGCCCTTGGCCGCCACGTACGCGGAGTAGCCCGCGTTGATCGCGAGGTTGGCGCGGACCGACGAGATGTTGAGGATCCGCCCGCCCTCGCCAGCCTGGATGAGCGCCCGTGCCACGGCCTGGGTCGCGACGACCGTGCTGCGGACGTTGAGCTCCATGATCCAGTCCCAGTCGTCGCGGGGGTAGGCCTCGGCGGGATGGAGGACCTTGCCCGCGCCGCCGCCGATCGCATTGACGAGGATGTCGATGCGTCCGAAGCGCTCGGTCACCTCGTCGACCATCCGTTCCGCGTCGGCCTCGGTGGTCGCGTCCGCGCTGACGGCGAGGCCCTCCGATCCGGCGGCCCGGACCCGTTCGACGGTGGCTTCCAGCGGTTCGCGGTGCCGCCCGGCGACCGCCACGTTCGCGCCGGCTCCGGCCAGGGCTTCAGCCAGGGCCGACCCGATGCCGCCGCCGCCGCCGGTCACCAGCGCAACGCGCCCGTGCAGGCTGAAGATGTCGAGCTGGGTCATCGGGGCTTCTCCGGGGGCGGGCTCGCTCGAGCCGGCAGACTGCGTTTGATCGATTATCGAGGATAGCCGAGGGCCGATCGAGCGTCAACGCGCGCCGACGCGTGCCGACGCGCCTCGGTACGCTGTGGCCCATGTCAGCCCGTGCCTGGATCGAGGTCGACCCCGCTGCCCTCAGCCACAACGCGGGCGTGTTCCGGCGGGCGATCCCGGACGACGCGCGGCTCGGGATCCTGGTCAAGGCCAACGGCTACGGCCACGGCATGGTCCTGGCCGCGCGAGCCGCACTGGCCGGCGGGGCGGATCAGCTGATGGTCGTGTCCATGGAGGAGGCCGTCGCGCTGCGCGCGGCCGGTCTCGACGCGCCCATCCTCGTCGTCTACCCGATCGACCCGGCGGCGGTCGACGACGCGGTGGAGGCTGACCTGGAGGTCAGCGTATCGGGTGTCGACTCGGCCCGAGGCCTGCTCGATCGATGGACCACGAGCCGATCGCGAGCTCGCGGTGCGCGTCTGCGGATCCACCTCGAGGTCGACAGCGGGATGGGTCGCGGCGGCGTCGCACCCGGGGATCTCGCATCGGTGGCCGGCGGCATCGCCGCGACCGCCGCAGCGGACATCGTTGGCGTGTGGTCCCACCTCGCTGACGGGAGCGACCCGGCCCGATCTGCCGACCAGCGCCGCGTCTACGAGGCCGCCCTCGCCACGATGGCGGCCCGCGGTCTGCCGGTGGGCACCCGCCATGTCGCCGCGACCGAGGGCGTCATGTGCGCCACCGCCCCCGCCTACGACATGGTCCGCATCGGGTTGGGCTTCTACGGCGAACTCGGGGTGGGGGTCGACCCGTCCCCGGCCCTCGCCGGGCTGGCCGCGGAGCTGCGTCCGGCGATGACCGTGGCCGCCCGGCCCGTTCGCCTGGAGTGGATGCCGGCCGGCGCCTCGATCGGCTACGGCGGGGAGTGGGTCGCGGAGCGTCCGTCACGGATCGCGACGCTGCCGATCGGCTATGCCGACGGCTGGACCCGACGCTACTGGCCCGGCGCCAGCGCCATCGTCCGCGGGCGACGGGTCCCGCTCATCGGGCGCGTATCGATGGATTCGGTGTGCGCCGACGTCACCGACGCGGGCGATGTCGGGATGGACGACACGGTGGTCCTGCTCGGCGCGCAGGGAGCGGAACGGATCACGCCCGTCGAGCTCGCCCGGCTCCGCGACAGCATCCCCAACGAGGTGTTCTGCGCGTTCGGGCCACGACTCGAGCGACGGATGGCAGGGCGCGACGGTGGCACGCCCGGCTGACACGGACCGGGTGCGTGGCGTAGGATAGTAAACGGTTACTGGTCCCGCCCCTGACACTGTGGAGCCTGCCATGGCGCTCGACCTCGACGGCCTCATCCCCGCCACCGTGTTGCCCATGGATGCCGACGGACGCATCGATGAGCCGACCCTCCGCACATACATCGGCTGGGTGGTCGCCCAGGGCCCGGTCGCCCTGGCCATCAACGTCGACACCGGCGAGGGACCGCACCTCACCCACGACGAGAGAGTTCACGTGCTGCGCGTCGTCCGCGACGTCACCGACCTGCCGATCGTGGCCGGGCTGGCCGGACCGTCGACCGAGGCGGCCGTCCGCCAGGCGAACGACTTCCGGGCGGCCGGCGCCGATGCCCTGCTCGTGTTCCCCATCCCGGCCTATCTGAGCCAGCCGCTCGATCCCCGGGTGCCGGTCGCCTACCACGAAGCGATCGCGGATGCGGGCCTGCCACTCATCCTGTTCCAGCTGCAGCCGGCGTTGGCCGGGGTGAACTACGAGCGCGAAACGCTCGAGGCCATGGCGTCGGTCGATGGCGTGGTCGCCATCAAGGAGGCCTCGTTCGACGCCCGACGGTTCGTCGACACGGCGCGTCTGATCGAGCAGCTGCCGCGACCGATCACCCTGCTGACGGGCAACGACAACTTCATCCTGGAGTCGTTCCTGCTCGGGGCGACCGGCGCGCTCATCGGCTTCGGCGCGGTGATGACCCGAGAGCAGGTCGACATGATCGCCGCCTGGCAGTCCGGCGACACCGCCACGGCCATGGCGCTCGGCCGACGGGTCCAGCGACTTGCGGATGTCGTGTTCGCGGCGCCGGTGGGTGATTACCGGGTGCGGCTCAAGGAGTGCCTGCGGATCCTCGGCGTGCTGCCGTCAGCCCACGTGCGACGGCCCCTGCTGGGGCTCGACGACGCGGAGCGCTCCCACCTGGCGGATGTCCTCCGGGAGGTCGGCCTGCTCGAGGACGCGCGGGCCGCCGCGGCTGCGCGATGAGCGCCGAACCGGCCGACGTCCTGGTCATCGGCGCGGGCCCATCCGGTGGCGTGGTCGCGCTTCGATTGGCCCAGGCCGGCTTCTCGGTCGTGTGCCTCGAGCAGGGCGACTGGGTCGACCGCGCCGACTACCCGGGCAACAAGCCGGACTGGGAGCTCCAGGCGCGCAAATCGTGGGCCACCAGCCCGAACATCCGTGGTCTCGCCCAGGACTACCCGATCGTCGAGGACGAGACGCCGGTCTCGCCGCTCATGTACAGCGCCGTCGGCGGGTCGACGATCCTGTACGCCGGCGCCTGGCCGCGGGCCCTGCCGTCGGACTTCCGGGTCCGCTCGCTCGATGGCATCGCCGACGACTGGCCGATCGACTACGCCGAGCTGCTGCCGTATTACTACCGAACGGATCGCCAGTTCGGTATCTCCGCGCTGCCCGGTAACCCGGCCTATCCGCCCGACACCGAAGACGCCCCGATGCCGCCGCTGCCGATCGGGGCCGCCGGGCTCAAGGTCGCCCGCGGGATGACCAAGCTCGGCTGGCACTGGTGGCCGGAGTTCAACGCGATCAACTCCGTCCCGTACGACGGACGGCGGCCGTGCGTCCAGCGCAGCACCTGCCAGTCGGGCTGCAACGAGGGAGCCAAGGCGTCCGCCGACCTGACCCACTGGCCCAAGGCCATCGCCCTTGGCGCAACGCTCGTCACCGGGGCCCGCGTGCGCCGCGTCGAGACCGACGCGACGGGACGGGCCACCGGCGCGACGTGGATCGACCGCGAGGGTGTCGAGCATTTCCAGGCGGCACGGGTCGTCGTGATGGCCGCCAACGCGATCGGGACCGCGCGGTTGCTGCTGCTGTCGAGCAGCCCGCAGCACCGTGACGGCCTGGCGAACTCGTCAGGTCTCGTCGGCAAGCGCCTGATGATGCACCCGTTCGCCAACGTCGCCGGGCTGTTCGAGGATCCGCTGAACAGCTGGGCCGGTCAGTTCGGCGACCTCATCGAGTCGCTCGAGTTCTACGAGACCGACGAGCGGCGCGGCTTCGTCCGCGGCGCTCGTTGGGGGCTGGCGCCGACGGGTGGACCGATCAACACGGCACTTCCGAGCCGGGCCGGCGAGCAGGTCTGGGGCCCCGACCACCACGCCCACGTCCGGTCGCACCTGGGCCACGGTGCGAACTGGGGCCTGTTCGCCGAGGACCTGCCCGACGAGACCAACCACATCACCCTGTCAACCACGGTGACCGACACGTCCGGCATCCCCGCGCCGGAGGTCCACTACAGGATGGCCGACAACGCGCGGCGGATGCTCGATTTCCACATCGAGCGGGCGAAGGAATCGCTCGACGCGGCGGGCGCCTACAAGATCGAGGTCGATCGGCTGATGCGTTACTCCGGCTGGCACCTGCTCGGCACGGCGCGGATGGGCGACGATCCGGCGACCTCCGTCGTCGACCGCTGGAACCGCAGCCATGACGTCCCGAACCTGTACGTCGTCGACGGCTCGTGCTTCGTCACGTCATCCGGCGTCAATCCGACCTCGACGATCGTGGCCATCGCCCTGCGCGCCGCGGACCACATGATCGAGACCCGCTTCGAGCAGCAGGTGCCGGCATGACCGACTCGACTGAGACCGGCGCCCCGACCGATCTCGTCGGCGGGATGCCGGCGACCGACGGTGACCTCGGCGATCCGACCCTGAGCCCCGCCGAGCGGGCGACCTTGGCGGCCATCGCCGACCACCTCATCCCGGCCGCCCACGGCATGCCCTCCGCGGGCGAGGTCGTGACCGGCGGCCGGGTCTCGTTCGTGCTGCGCAGCCGGCCGGACCTGGCCGAGCCATTGCACGCCGCGCTGCGCGCGGACCTCGGCGATGACGTCCCGTCGCGGCTGGCGGCCCTCGCCGACGAGCCGACGATCCTGTCGGCGCTGCAGCTCGTGATCGTCGGGGGCTACTACACCGACACGGACGTCCGGGAGCGCATCGGCTACCCCGGTCAGATCGCGCTGGAGCTTCGCTCGTGGGAGGTCCCGGCCTATCTCGACGAGGGCCTGGTCGACGCGGTCGTGGCCCGTGGACCAGTCTGGCGCGATCCGTCGACCGGGCAGCGCGTCGCCGCCGGCGAGGCCCCCCAGACGTACGCGGAACGCTGGTCGGCCGAGCCCGGCGCGACCGAAGGAGGCACCTGATGGCGACGACCCTGGACCCGACCGAATCGCTGACCGGCTGGCTCGGCGCGTTCGTCGCCGGCTGGCGACCGGGCAGCGGTGCCCCGATCGAGGATCGCGAGCCGGCCACCAACCGACTCATCACGACGGTTCCTGGCTCGACCCCGGACGATGTCGCGGCGGCCGCCGCGCGGGCCAGGGCGGCCCAGCCGGCGTGGGCGGCGATGAACTACCAGGATCGCGCCCGGGTGTTGCGGCGCGCGGCCGAGGTCTACGAGACCAACCGCGACGAGTTCGGCATCTGGACCCAGCGCGAGACCGGTGCCTCGCGCAGCAAGATGTTCCACGAGTCCAACTTCGCCTACCACGAGATCCTCACCGCGGCGGGCTTGCCCGGGCAGGCCTATGGCTCGCTCGTGCCGTCGGCCGCCAAGGGTCGCCTGTCGATGGTCCGGCGCGTCCCGGCCGGGGTCATCGGCGCGATCACCCCGTGGAACTCGCCAAGCGTGCTGGGCATGCGCGTCGTCGCGCCGGCCCTCGCCCTGGGCAACGCGGTCGTGCTCAAGCCCGATCCGCAGACACCGGTCGTGGGCGGGGCCATGTTCGAGGCGGTCTTCCGCGAGGCTGGCCTGCCTGACGGCCTCCTGCAGGTCGTCGTCGGCGGCGCGGATGTCGGCGAGGCGCTCGTCACCGACCCGAACATCGATGTCGTGTCGTTCACCGGCTCGACCGCGGTCGGTCGACGGGTCGGCGAGCTCGGGGGCCGGCTGCTCAAGAAGGTCTCGTTGGAGCTCGGGGGCAACAACGCGTTCATCGTCCTCGACGACGCCGACCTGGATGCGGCGGCTGCCGCCGGCGCGTTCTCGTCGTTCCAGTTCCAGGGCCAGGTCTGCTTCGCGGCCGGCCGCCACCTTGTCGCCAGCGAGCTGGTTGATGCGTACACCGAGGCGCTGACCGAGAAGGCCCGCAAGCTCAAGCTCGGCGACCCGTACCGCGAGGATGTCCAGCTCGGGCCGATCGTCAACGACAAGCAGCTCGCGCGGGTGGCCGGCATCGTCGAGCGCTCGATCGAGGGCGGGGCGAAGGCGACCGTCGGGGCCAGCCACGAGGGCCTGTTCTACCGGCCGACGGTGCTCACCGGGGTCACCACCGACCTGCCGGCCTGGACCGACGAGATCTTCGGCCCGGTCGCGCCGATCGTCAGCTTCGACAGCGACGAGGAGGCGATCGCCCTCGCCAACCAGAGCAACTACGGCCTCGTCGCCTCGATCTACACCCGCTCGCTCGGGCGCGGCCTGGCGATGGCCGACCGGATGAAGACCGGCATGGTCCACATCAACGACGGGACGCAGAACGACGAGGCGAACATCCCGTTCGGCGGGATGGGCGAATCCGGCAACGGCGGCCGCTACGGCGGCGAGGCCAGCCTGGATACGTTCACCGAGTGGCAGTGGGTGACCATCCGCGACGAGCCGCCGAACTTCCCGTTCTGATGGCCTCCATCTCGGACGTGGCCAAGCTCGCCGGGGTGTCCACGGCGACCGTGTCGCGGGTCGTGTCGGCGGCTCCGTACGCGGTCAGCCCGGCCACCCGGGAGCGGGTCCTCGATGCGGCGCGCACGCTCGACTACGTGCCCAACGCGCTGGCGCGCGGCCTGCACAAGAGCCACATCCCGGTCGTCGGGGTGATCGTCCATGACATCACCGACCCGTACTTCTCGGAGCTCGTGCGCGGGGTGGAGGACGCCGCGACGCCGGCCGGGTCGCTGGTCATCACGTGCAGCTCCGACCGGGTCGCCGAACGCGAGGAGTCGTACGTCCGGCTGCTTCGCTCGATGCGAGCCTCGACCCTCATCTTCGCCAGCAGCGGTCTCGACGAGCCGATCGTGAACGCGGCGATCCGGCGCCACGTCACGGCCATGCGCGAGTACGGTGCCGCAGTCGTCCACCTGTCGCCGCATGCCGACGGCCATGCCGATGTCGGGGTCGACAACGAGGCCGGCGTCGCCTCGATGGTCGTGGCGCTGGCGGAGCTCGGCCATCGGCACATCGCGTTCCTGGCCGGGCCGACGTCGTTGTTCGTGGCCCGGCAGCGGTTGGCCGGCTACCGACGCGGCCTGGTCGAGGCCGGCCTCGCCTACGACGACCGGCTGGTCGTGAGCACCCCCTTCGACCAGGAGGGCGGGGCGCTCGCCATCGACACGCTGCTCGGTGGGGCGGCGCCGTTCACGGCGGTCGGAGCGGCCAACGACCTGCTCGCGCTCGGGGCACTGGAGCGGCTGGCCATCCGGGGGCGGCGCGTGCCGGACGACGTGTCGGTCGCGGGCTTCGACGACATCCAGACCGCCCGGATGGCCACGCCCCCGTTGTCGACCGTGCGTCTGCCGCTCTACGACATCGGGCGCCGTGCGTTCGCCGCGGCCGAGCGCCAGCGCAGCGGCGAGACGCTGGAGCCGGAGGTCCTGCCGACCGCGGTCGTCCTGCGCGCCTCGACGGCTCCGCCCGCGGACGGCCTGGCCGGATGACCGACGGCGCCCTCGTCGACCCGGCGACCGGAGCTTCCGGCCCGGTGCTGCCCTCGCCCGGCCCGAGCCAGATCGTCCTGCGCGGCGTGACCAAGCGCTACCGCACGAGCGGTGGCTCGCAGGAGGCGCTCGCGCCGGTCGACCTCGAGATCCCGCGCGGGCAGTTCATCTCGCTGCTCGGCCCGTCCGGGTGCGGCAAGACCACACTGCTCAAGATGGTCGGCGGGCTCATCGAGACGTCGTCGGGTGAGCTGCGCATCGATGGCGGATCGGTCACCGACGCGCTGCGTCGACGGGCCTTCGGATTCGTCTTCCAGGACGCCACCCTGCTGCCCTGGAAGAACGTCATCGACAACGCCAGCCTGCTGACCGACGTCGCCAGGGTGCCCGGCGCGCGCGAGCGAATCCCCGGGTTGTTGCGGATGGTCGGCCTGGAGGGGTTCGCCGACTTCTATCCGTGGCAGCTATCGGGCGGCATGCGCCAACGCGTGTCGCTGGCCCGGGCGCTCGCCCTGGAGCCGGCGATCCTGCTCATGGACGAGCCGTTCGCGGCGCTCGACGCCCTCACCCGCGACCGGATGGGTGAGGAGCTGCTGAAGATCCTCGACGGCACGCGGACCGTCGTGTTCGTCACCCACTCCGTGCCGGAAGCCGTCCTGCTGTCCGACCGGGTGGTCGTCATGTCCCCCGGCCCGGGGCGCGTCGTCGCCGATGTCCGCATCGATCTGCCCCGGCCCCGCCGGGAGGACGTCCGGCGCACCCCCGCGTTCAGCGAGTACGAGTACCAGCTCCGCAGCCTCATCCAGGCTCCGCCGGGGGTCGGCGATGGCTGAGCGTCGGGCCTCGGTCGCCCGGCGCCCGACCGCCGATGCGGTCGGTGGCATCGTCGTGCCCAGGAGTCGGGCCGCTCCCAAGCGCGCGGCCCAGCGCCTGCTGCCGCTGGCGTTCATCGCCGTGCTGCTCGTCATCTGGGAGCTCGTCGCGCGCTTCGGTGACGTCCCCCAATACATCCTGCCCGCGCCGTCGGCCATCGCGGGCCGGCTCGTCAGCTCGTGGGAGATCCTGTGGGACGCCCTCCTGGTCACGACCAGCGAGGTGCTCATCGGCTTCGTGATCGGCGTCGTGCTGGGCATCGGCCTGGCCATCCCGATCGCCTACTCGGCGACCGTCCGCAACACCCTGTACCCGATCATCGTCGCGTCGCAGGCGGTCCCCAAGATCGCCATCGCGCCGCTCCTCGTGCTGTGGCTCGGCTTCGACATCTGGCCGAAGATCGCGGTCACCGCGCTGATGGTGTTCTTCCCGGTGACGGTGACCGCCGCCGAGGGCTTCACATCGGTCGACCGGAACCTCATCGACCTGCTGCGCTCGGTGCACGCGTCCCAGCGCGAGATCTTCTTCCGCGTTCGCTTCCCGCACGCCCTGCCGCAGATCTTCAGCGGTCTCAAGGTGGGCATCACCCTGGCTGTCGTCGGCGCTGTCGTCGGCGAGTGGGTCGGCGCGGATAGCGGGCTCGGCTACCTGCTCGTCTACGCCAATACCCTGCTCGATTCCACGCTGCTGTTCGCGGCGCTGTTCCTGTTGATCGTCCTTGGTGTCGTGCTGTTCATCCTCGTCGGGGTGGCCGAACGGCTGCTCCTGCCGTGGAACCGCGAGGCCGAGGACGGTTGATGGGATCGCACCGCCCCCAGCGGCGAGATCACCCACGTGGCTACAGGAGGTCCTGACATGATCGAGTCTCGGAGACTACGGCTGACCCTCGCTCTGGCGGCGGGTCTGGCCGTGGCAGCCTGTAGCAGCGGGACCGGCGGCACGCCGAGCGCTGCTCCGTCCGAAGCCCCGACCACGAGCGCCGAGGCGAGCACACCGGCGGAAGCCTCGCCGTCCGCGCCCGTCGAGGTCGTCAAGGTCGACTTCCGGCTCAACTGGGTCATCGCCGGCAACCACGCCCCGTTCTACCTGGCCCAGCAGAAGGGCTTCTGGACCGAGTGCGGCCTGGACGTCTCGATGGCCGCCGGGAAGGGCTCGGGCGACACCGCCCAGCTCGTCGCCAATGGCTCCCAGCCGTTCGGCCTGACCGATGCGGTCTCGATCGCGGCCGGCCGTGGCAAGGGCCTCCCGGTCAAGTCGCTGGGTGTCCTGTACCAGACCAATCCCGCCTCGATCGTGTCGTACAAGGCGACCGGCATCACCACCCTCGACGACGTCAAGGGCAAGACCTGGGGTGCCGTCCCCGGCGGCTCGCCATTCCTGCTGCTCAAGGGCCTGTTCAAGGCGCAGGGCATCGGCGACGACGACTACCGCGAGGTGAGCGTCCCCGCCCCGGGCATCGCCCAGCTCAAGGCGAAGCAGGTCGACTTCATCACGTTCTTCGGCAACGAGGCCGCCAACATCGACCCGGATCCGGCGGCCAACCTCAACGTGCTCCCGTTCAAGGACTTCGGTCAGGACATCTACGGCCTGGCCATCGCGTCCTCGGACGACTACATCGCCGCGCATCCCGATCAGGCCGCCTGCTTCGTCGATGGCGTGCGCAAGGGATTGGAAGCGGCCAAGGCCGACCCCGATGCGGCCCTCGCGGCGCTGTACGCGGCGGCACCCGAGACCAAGGACCGACCGGACGTCATGCGCACGCTGCTCGATGGCGTGTACGAGTACGCCGGGGCCACCTACCTCGAGCAGACCGCGGAGAAGTGGGACGCGACCCAGACGGTCCTCGTCGACTCCGGGATCATCGACGCGGCGGTGCCGACCGCCGACCTGTTCACCAACGACTACCAGTGACCGCCCACCCGTAGCGAGGGACCCACAGTCCATGGAGATCGATCCCGAGTGGATCGACGGCGGCCGCCCACCGGGCGGCCGCCGTCCGACACCGACACCGATGCGGGGGACCGCCTGATGGCCGACGTGCTGGCCGGGCGGGTCGTCCTCGTCACCGGCAGCAGCCGGGGCATCGGCGCCGAGATCGCGGTCAAGGCCGCGGCCGAGGGCGCGCTGGTCGCCGTCCACTTCCACACCTCGGCGGACGGCGCGGCGCGGACCGTCGAGCGTGCCCGGGAGCATGGGGCGGAGGCCCGCGCGTTCCAGGCCGACGTCGGCGACGGTGCCCAGGCCGAGCGGCTCGTGGCCGAGGTCACCGACGCATTCGGACGGGTCGATGCGCTCGTCAACAACGCCGGCCGGACCCAGGTCGGGCCATTCCTCGAGATCAGCCCGGAGATCTGGGACGCGATCCTGCGCACCGACTTGACCGCGTCGTTCCATACCTGCCGGGCCGTCCTGCCCGGGATGGTCCAGCGCGGCAGCGGGGCGATCGTCAACATCGCCTCCCGGCTCGGCCAGATGGGCGTGACCCAGACCGCCGCCTACAGCGCGGCCAAGGCTGGGCTCATCGGGCTCACGCGCTCACTGGCCCGCGAGTTCGGCGGGAGTGGCGTCCGGATCAACGCCGTCGCGCCGGGCGTGACCATCACCGAGATGACGACCGACCTCGTCGACTCGGAGGCCGGCAAGGCCCGCCTGCGCGATCACGCGCTGGGCCGCTTCGGTGCGGCCGACGAGGTCGCCGACGCGGTCATCTTCCTGCTGTCCGATGCGGCCGGGCTGTTCACCGGCCAGACCCTCAATCCGAATGCCGGGAGCTATATGCCGTGACGACCATCATCGACGTCCGCGAGGCCGTCGGCCTCGTCCGTGACGGGAGCACCGTGGTCATCGGCGGCTCCGGCGCGGGGCACGCCCTGCCCCAGCGCTTCATCGACGAGCTGGCGAGCGTGTTCGAGGAGACCGGCCACCCGCGCGACCTGACGACCGTGCGGGTCGTCGGCATCGGCGATTTCGCCGATCGTGGCTTCAGCCAACTCGGGCTGCCCGGCCTGCAGCGCCGGACGATCGGCAGCAACATCGGCAACGAGCCGCGCCTCGGGGCGCTCGTCCAGAGCGGCGAGGTCGAGTCGTACTCGTTCCCACAGGGCGTCCTGTCGCAGCTCATGCGCGAGATCGCCGCGGGTCGTCCGGGGCTGCTCACCCAGGTCGGGCTGGGCACGTACGTCGACCCACGCCAGACCGGGGGCAAGCAGAACGAGCGCACGACCGACGACCTCGTCGAGGTGCTGACCGTGCGCGGCCGGGAGTGGCTGCTGTTCCACGCCTTCCCGATCGATGTCGCGCTGATCCGGGGCACGACCGCCGACGAGGACGGCAACCTGTCGATGGAGGGCGAGGCCGTCCAGGGCGAGATGCTGGCGATGGCCATGGCTGCCCGCAACAGCGGCGGCATCGTCATCGCCCAGGTCAAGCGGCTGGCCACGCGCGGCAGCCTGCCGATGCGCGACATCAAGGTGCCGGGCGCGCTGATCGATCACGTGTACGTCGATCCGGACCAGTGGCAGACGTACATCACCGAGGATTCGCCGTACTACGCCGGGGCGCTCCGGCGCCCGGTCCGGCCGGAGCCGCCGCTACCGCTCGACGTGCGCAAGATCGTCGCCCGGCGCTCGCTCCTGGAGTTCCCGCCCGGAGCCATCTGCAACCTGGGCTTCGGCATCAGCCAGCTCATCGGGCGGGTGGCCTGGGAGGAGGGCGTCACCGACGAGCTGACGCTGACCGTCGAGCAGGGGATCTTCGGCGGGGTGCCGGTCGCCGGCAACGAGGGCGGAGCCGGGTTCAACTACCAGGCCATGATCGACCAGCCCTACATGTTCGACTTCTACGACGGTGGCGGGCTCGATATCGCCAGCCTGTCGTTCGCCGAGGTCGACGCCGAGGGCAACGTCAACGTCCACGCCTTCGAGGGACGCGTCCGCGGTCCGGGTGGCTTCCCCAACATCTCCGCGAAGACCGGCCGCATCAACTTCGTCGGCACGCTCACGGCCAAGGGCCTCGAGCTCGACATCGACGACGGGGTGCGCATCGTGCACGAGGGCTCGCTGCAGAAGTTCGTGCCGGCGGTCAGGGAGATCTCGTTCAACGGCCGACTCGCACGCGAGCGCGGGCAGCAGGTCCGCTACGTGACCGAGCGGGCGGTGTTCGCGCTGGAGGCCGATGGCCTGGTGGTCATCGAGATCGCCCCGGGCATCGACCTCGAGCGCGACGTCCTCGGCCAGATGGGCTTCCGACCGCGTGTCGCCGACGATCTGCGCGAGATGGACCGGCGCCTGTACGCGATCGGGCCGATGGGCTTGGCCGCCGAGTTCGCGGCCCGCCGGGCGGGCTCGGCGTGAGCGGCGAGATCCAGCTGGAGCTCGGGACGGTGGCCCGGCTGACCATCTCGAACCCGCCGCTCAACCTCGTCACGTGGGAGCTACTCGCCTCGTTCCAGGATGCGCTCACCACCCTGGAGGAGGCCGCACCTGGCGACGTCCGGGCGGTCGTAGTGACCGGCGAGGGCGAGCGCTCCTTCTCGGCCGGGTCGCACGTCGGGGAGTTCGAGGAGCAGCGCGGGGAGCGCGGCCGGGAGCGCCACGCCCTGGAGTCCGGCGTCGCCCGGCGCCTGGCCGAGCTGCCGATGCCGACGATCGCCGCCATCGAGGGGAACGCCTTGGGCGGCGGGCTGGAGCTGGCCCTCTGTTGCGACCTGCGGGTGGCATCGGAGCGCGCGAAGCTGGGGCTGCCGGAGGTGCGCCTGGCGGTGACGCCCGGGGCCGGCGGGACGCAGCGATTGCCACGGGTCGTCGGCGTCGCGCGGGCCAAGGCGCTCATCCTGACCGGCGCCGTGCTGAGCGCGGACGAGGCGCTGGCGATCGGCCTCGTCAGCGAGGTCGTGCCGGCCGGCGAAGCCGTCGCCCGGGCCACCGCCATCGGCGAGGAGATCGCCCAACGCGGTCCGCTGGCCGTGCGCGAGGCCAAGCGCCTCATCGACCTGGCGGTCGACACCGACATCGAGACCGGGCTGACAGCCGAGATGGCCGCATCTGCCCGGGTGTTCGAGAGCGAGGACATGCTCGAAGGGGCGAGGTCCTTCTTCGAAAAGCGTGAACCGGGATATCGCGGCCGCTAGGTCGCAGCACAGGAGGTCGTACATGGCTGAGGTCGGACGGTTCGGGGTCTTCCTGCCGTCGTATATCTGGGAGGGCGACGGTCCGGAGCGGGCGCGTGGCATCAAGGACTTCGCGCGCACGGTGGAGGAGCTCGGGTTCGACTCGCTGTTCATCACCGATCACCTGCTCGTCGGCAAGCGCTTCTACTCGGTCAACTGGCTGGAGCCGCTGATGACCCTCGCGGTGGCGGCCGGTGCGACCGAGCGGGTCCGGCTTGGGACGTCGATCCTGGTCATGCCCCTGCGCAACCCGGTCATCCTGGCCAAGGAACTGGCGACGCTCCAGTTCCTGAGCGACAACCGGGTCATCCTGGGTGCCGGCGTCGGCTGGAACGACATCGAGTACGCGGCCGTCGGGGTCAGGAAGTCGGAGCGCGGCAAGCGGACCGACGAGATGCTCGACATCATGCTGCCGCTGCTGGAGGGCGAGACGGTCACCTATCACGGCGAGTTCTACTCGGTCGACGACGTGTTCATCGAGCCGCGCGCATCGCAGCGGCCGCTGCTGTGGATCGGCGGCGGATCGCAGCTGGCCTCGCCCAAGTCGCCCGACGTGCCCAAGTTCGTCGAGTCGGTCAAGCGCCGGACGGTCCGCTCCGACGGCTGGATCCCGCGGCCGACATCGCCGCCCCAGGACATCGCCCGCGACTGGGCGGAGCTCCAGGAGGCGATGCGGGCGGCCGGCAAGGACCCGTCGGACACGCTCGTCGCGCACGAGAACTTCCTGCACCTGGTGATGACCGACGATCCGGCCGAGGCACGCCGCCAGCAGCACGAGGCGTTCCTCAAGGTCATGTCCCCGGAGCGCGGGCCGGAGTACCTCGAGTCGGTCTACCTGTTCGGTACGCCCGACGAGATCGTGGCTTCGCTCCAGGCCCGGGTCGACGCCGGGGTCGAATACTTCTTCCTGCACACGATGACGCCGGATCCGGCCCAGCTGCGGTTGTGGGTCGACCACATCATCCCGAACGTGCAGTTCCCGGCCAGCGCCGGTCCGGTCCGTCGACCGCCGACGCCGTGGCAGCGCAGCGCGCCGGTGGCCGCTCGCTGATGGCCCGTCGGGTCGCGCTCCTGGGCAAGCCGCTCAAACGGCGGCACTCGCAGGTCATGCACGACGCGGCGTTCGCTGCCGCCGGGATCGATGCCCGCTACGTGCTGATGGAGCTCGAGCCCGAGCAGGTGGGCCCGACGGTCGACGCAGCTCGGACCAGCGATGAGTGGCTGGGGCTGGGCGTGACCGCGCCGTACAAGCGGGTCGTGGCCGACCTGGTCGACGAGGTCGAGCCCGACGCGGCGACGATCGGGGCGGTCAACAACGTCGTCCGCACGAGCGACGGCCGGCTGATCGGGTTCAACACCGATGCGCCGGGGTTCCGGGCCGGCGTCGAGCTGGCCATGGGCCGATCACTGGACGGCGTCGACGTCGTCGTCGTCGGCGCCGGTGGAGCGGCCCACGCGGTGGTGTTCGCGTGCCTCGACGCCGGCGCTCGATCGGTGCGCATCGCCAACCGCACGGCTGATGCAGCGATCGCGTTGGCGGCGCGCTTCGCCGATGTGGGCAGCGGGACCGTGTCGGCGGTGGACATCGCCGCGCCCGAGTTCGTGGCCGCCTTGGCGACCGCCGGGCTGGCCGTCAACGCGACGACGGTCGGCATGCTCGACGCGGGCATGACCATCCCGCTCGAGGCCCTGCCGCCCACGGCGACCGTGTTCGATCTCGTCTACGTGCCCGCCGAGACGCC
Organism: Candidatus Limnocylindrales bacterium; assembly: GCA_035692005.1. GTDB lineage: Bacteria > Chloroflexota > Limnocylindria > Limnocylindrales > CSP1-4 > SPCO01. Next base: position 16,554 of record DASSII010000136.1, read on the forward strand.
GCTGCTGCGCGCCGCCCGGGCGCGCGGTCTGCGGGCGGCCAACGGCTCGGAGATGCTCATCGCCCAAGCCGCCGCGGCATTCGAGCGGTGGACCGGCGTGGGCGGCATGGCCGACGTCATGCGCAGCGCCGTGGCCCCGCTGCTGGCCGACCCGACGGTCCAGGCCTGAACCGATGCGCCTCGCGACGATCGCGCTCGACGGGCGCCTCCGGCCGGCGGTCGTGCGCGACGACGACATGGTCGTGCCGATCGACACCCGGGCGACCGGCCTGGCCGGCATCCGGGCCATCGCCGCCGGTGGCCCGCTCGCACTCGACCGGCTGGCGGTCTGGCTGGACGCCCAACCCGCCGACGCCGCGACGCCGCTGTCGTCGGTGACCCTCGGTCCGGCGGTGCCCGATCCGGGGGCGATCTACACGGTCGGGCTCAACTACGACGGTCCGGCCGCCGCGCCGCGCCCCGACCGACCGCTCATCTACGGCAAGGCCGCGCGCGCGGTGGCCGGCCATGGTGCGACCCTGGCCTGGGACCGTGCCGTGACCGATGACGTCGACGCCGAGGTCGAGCTGGCAGTCGTCATCGGCGCCCCCGCCTTCGGGGTCGCGCCCGAGAACGCGCTCGGGCATGTCTTCGGCTACACCATCATCGATGACGTGTCGGCCCGTGACGAGCACCTCGACGGCGATCAGTGGCTGCTCGGCAAGTCGATGCCGGGGTTCTGCCCGGCCGGTCCGTGGATCGTCACCGCCGACGCGTTCGATCCGTCCGACGTCGCCCTCGGGTGCCGCATCGACGGCGAGCCCATCCAGGAGGACCGCACGTCGCGCATGCGCTTCCCGATCGCCGAGGTCGTGTCCTACCTCAGCCGCCATCTCGAGCTGCGGCCCGGCGACCTCATCGCCACCGGCACCCCGGTCCGCCTCGGGTCGCCGCCGGGACCCGGTCGTCGGCTGCGGGCCGGCGATCGCGTGACCGCCTGGATCGAGGGTATCGGCGAGCTCACCACCACCATCGCCTGAGCCAGCCAAGGAGGCCACCCAGCATGACTGCGTCGACCGTGTTCCTCGGCGAGATGACCAATCCGCAGGTCGAGGCCTTCCTGCGCGAGCACCAGACGGTGATCGTGCCGACCGGCTCGACCGAGCAGCATGGGCCCCACGGGCCACTGCTGACCGATGTGCTCGTCCCCCAGGAGGTGGCCCGGCGCATCGCAGCGCGGGTCGGGGCGCTCGTCGCGCCGCCGATCAACTACGCCCTGTCGTACCCGCACGTCGGGTTCACCGGGGTGGTCCACATCCGCATCCCGACGTTCATGGCGCTGGTGGAGGACCTGTGCGCCTCGCTGGCGGCGGTCGGGTTCACCCGGATCGTGTTCCTCAACGGCCATTACGACAACACCTATGCCATCGCCTACGCCTGCGCCAACGCCGCCGAGCGGATGCCGTCCGGCGTGCGCGCGTTCCCGATCAACTACTGGGATGGCATGACCGCCGACGAGGCGGGCGAGTTCTTCGGACCGACGACCGGCCTCCACGCCAACCGGGGCGAGACCTCGGCGGTGATGGCCATCGATCCGGCGCTGGTCGACCTCGAGCATGCCAACGCCGAGCTGCCACCGTTCCCCGAGGTCGCCAATGCGGCACCGGTCCACACGGCGTTCTTCTTCTCGGCCCCGGGTTCCGTCCACCGGGCATCGCAGTCGGGCACGTGGGGCGACGCGCGCGAGGCGACGGTCGAGTTCGGGCAGCGCTACCTCGACGTCGTCAGCGAGGCCACCGTCCGGGTCCTCGACGACATCGAGCGGACGTTCGCGGCGATGCCGCCGCGCTGAGGTCCGTCCCCGCGCTGACGTCCGGGCGCCTGGCCGGGACGCCCGGCCGGCGGCGTGCCGGCCTCCGTCAGGGGGCGTCGGCCTCGAACCAAATCCCCGCGCGCATGACCCGCCGGACCCGCAGGTCGCGATCGAGCTCGACCAGGTCGGCCCGCTGTCCGACCGCGATGTGGCCGCGGTCGCCGATCCCAAGCAGCGCCAGCGGGTTGGCGCTCGCCGCGGCGACGGCCGCCGGCAGGGGCACGCCCGATGCCGCCAGGTTGCGGACCGCCGTATCGAGCGCGATGACCGACCCGGCCAGCGTCGTCGTGCCCGCCAGCGTGACGCGCTCGCCGACGACCTCGACCGCGAGGCCGCCGATCTGCCCGCGCCCGTCGCCCGTCCCGGCCAGGGCGACGGCGTCGCTGACGAGCAGCACCCGGCTCGCCGGTTTGAGCCGGCTGATGAGCGGCCACAGGGCCCGCTCGACGTGGATGCCGTCCGCGATGAGCTCGACGAACACGGCATCGTCGAGCAGGGCGGCCAGCGCGACGCCGGGCGCGCGATGGTCGATCCCGGTCATCGCGTTGAACAGGTGTGTCGTCGACGTCGCCCCCGCCGCGTAGCCGGCTCGCGCCTGGTCGCTCGTCGCGGCCGAATGCCCGAGCGAGGTCACGACGTCGCGGCCGCGCAGCCAGCCGATCAGGTCCGTCGCGCCGTCGAGCTCCGGGGCGACGGTCACGACCCGCAGGCCGTCGAGCAGCGGCTCGAGCGCGGCGCGGTCGACTTCGGCCGGGGTGCGCAGGTGCGCCGGGTCGTGGGCCCCATGACGAGACGGTGCCAGGAACGGTCCTTCCAGGTTGAACCCGAGCGGCTCGGCGCCATCGACCGGGGCGACGGGACGCCACCCGCGGACCCCCGCCGCGAAGGCCGTCAGGCGGTCGAGCGGGGCGGTCACGGCGGTCGGCAGGAAGGCGGTCACCCCGCGCCGCAGCAAGCGGCGGGCCATCCCGTCGAGCGCCGCCGCATCGCCCATCGCGTCGTGGCCGCCCCAGCCATGGACGTGGATGTCGACGAAGCCGGGCGCCACGAATGGCGCGTCCCCGGCGGGGTCGACGGCGTCCATGTCGTCGTCGAGGTCGATCGCGCCGATCCGTCCATCCTCGATCGAGAGCCGGCCGGCCACGATCCGGTCATCGAGGACCAGTCGGCCGTGAACCGAGCGGGTCGTGCTGCGGTCGATCAGTCGGTCCCCACGCCGGGATCGGGCGTCTCGACGTCGAAGTGGACGACCAGACCGTAGCGGTCGGCCGGGTAGCGCGATTCGGTCGCCTCGATCCGCCGACCATGGCGATCGACGATGACCCGCCGCTCGACGAGGAGCGCGTCGCCCGGGTGCATGGCCAGCAGGTCGGCGTCCTCGGCCGTGGCAGCCGCGGCCGAGATCGTGCCGGTCCCGCGGCGCAGGACGATCCCGGCTCGAGCGAGCGCTTCGTGCAGGGAGCCACGCGCGAGGTCGGCCGCGAGGACGGTTTCCGCGCACGACCCGATGAGGACCGCCGATTCGAGCGCGATCGGCTCGCCGTCGGCCTGGCGCAGCCGGCGCAGGTGGACGACCGGCTGGCGCGCCGGGACGCCGAGGGCCGCGGCCTCGGTCGGCAACGCCGGGCGCACGACCCGGGTCAGGACCCGCGAGCTCGGGATCCGGCCGGCGCGGCGCATCTCCTGGCTGAACGTCATCAGCCGGTTGGTCCGCCGATGCGCCGTCGGCTTCGCGACGAAGCTGCCACGACCCGGTTCGCGCCGGATCAGGCCGTCGGCGGCGAGCTGCTCCATCGCGTTGCGAGCGGTCATCCGGCTCACGCCGAACTCGGCGCACAGGTCCGCGTCGGACGGCAGCCGCTCGCCCGGACGCAGGGTCGCGATGCGCTCGCGCAGGGCCTGCTCGATCTGACGATAGTGGGGCTGGTAGCCCGTGTCGGTCATGCCGCCGCCGCGCGCTCGGCGCCATGGACCGCCGCACCGATGGCGCCGGCCCACGTCCCCAGCTCGGCCGTGACGATGTCGACGTCGTCGAGCGACGTCGTCCGCACCCGTCGCCGCAGCTCCTCCCGGATCGGCCCGAGCAGGACGTCGGCGGCCGCCGCCACACCGCCACCGAGGACGACCTTGTCGGGGGTGATGACCGAGATCATGTTGGCGATGCCGATGCCGAGGTGACGTCCGACCTCCGCAAGCCCGTCGCGCGCCCGGGCGTCGCCCGCCTCCGCGCGTCGGACGGCTTCCTCCACGGTCGCCGTCCCGCACGCTGCGGCGATCCGATCGGCCCGGGCGAACGCCTCGAGGCAGCCGCGGTTGCCACAGCCGCACGGTGGGCCGTCAGGCTCGATGGTCTGGTGGCCGATCTCGCCGGCCGTGCCGTCGTGGCCCTGATGGACGCGGCCGTCGATGGCGATCACCCCGCCGACGCCGGTGCCGAGGGTCAGCCCGATCATCGAGGCCGCCCCGCGGCCCGCCCCGAGGCGGAGCTCGGCGAGGCCGAACGCGCGCGCGTCGTTGATGAGGCAGGCTGGCAGGCCGAGCGCCATGCCGATCGGGCCCGCGACCGGCCGCCCGGCCCACTCCCCCGGGACATTGACCAGAAAGCGGGTCGTGCCGCTCGCCGGGTCGTACAGGCCGGGGACACCGATGCCGACCGAGACGACCCCGGGCGCCCGTTCGATGGCCTCCGCCCCGACCGCGGCCAGGCAGGCGACGACCGCGTCGGGGCCGTCGGCACTCGGGGTTGGCACGTGGTCGCGGTCGACGGTCGACCACGTCGCGCCGTCGGTGTCGAGCACGACCCACTTGATGTTCGTCCCTCCGAGGTCGAGGCCCAGGTGGCGCGTCGTCCGAGGGGGTGGGTCGGGCGCGTCCATCACGTCTCGCTGGTCACCCGGGTATAGGCGGCCGCGACGACGACGATGATCGACCCGAACAGGATCTGGCGGACCGCCTCCGGGTAGCCGAGCGAGGACAACAGGGAGCTGACGACGGTCAGGATCAGGGCGCCGACGATCGCCCCACCGAAGCCGCCGCGCCCGCCCATGATCGACGTGCCGCCGATGACGGCCGCAGCGACCGATGGCAGCACATACGAATCGGCCAGCGACACGCTGGCGACGTTGGTCAGGCCCGAGATGAGGAAGCCGGCGACGGCCGCCATCAGGGCGGAGATCACGTACAGGACGATCAGCACCTGCCAGGCGCGCGCCCCGGACAGCCGTGAGGCGATCGGGTTGTCGCCGATGGCGTATAGCAACCGGCCGTAGCCGCTCCGTCGCAGGCCGAGCAGGATCAGCGCGGTGAGCGGCACGAACACGAGCAGGCTGTAGGGCACGACATCCCACAACAGCCCGGTCCCGATCCAGCGGATCGCGGCCGGCGTGCCCGTCCCCGTCTGGACCATGATCAGCTGCCAGACATTGGCCAGGCCCAGCACGACCAGGCTCATCCCGAGGGTGATGATCAACGGGTGGACACGGAACACGCCGACCCCGATGCCGGTCAGCAGCCCGGCCAGGGCGGCGACGAGCAGGGCGACGAGGATGCCGACGACCAGCCCCTGCCCGCCGACCAGCGTGGCGAGCACGAACCCGGACATCGAGGCGACGGCGCCGACGGACAGGTCGATGCCGCCGGTCAGCATCGTCAGCACCTGGCAGCCGGCCAGGATGGCCAGCGGGACCGACGCGCGCAGGATGAAGCCGGCCCAGTTGGCATTGACGATGCCCGGCCGGACCAGTTCGCTCAGGATCACCAGGATGGCCAGCAGGCCGAGCAGCGGCACGATCGGGCGTTCGCGGAACAGCCGGCGCCAGGTCGCCAGGGACAGCCACGTCGGTCGGCTGACGACGGCGTCGGTCACGGCACTCACGCCCGTGCCCGCCGGATCTGGACCAGCGTGCCGATCATCACGACGCCGATGAGGATGAGTCCGTTGGCGACGGTGGCGTAGCTCGGGTTGAGATTGAGGAACGTGAGGTCGGTGCGCAGGAGCTGCAGGATCATCACCCCGACGATCGGACCGAACACCCCACCCCGCCCGCCAGCGAGGCTGACCCCGCCGAGGACGACCGCGGCCACGCTCATCAGGGTGTAGCTGCTGGCCAGCGGCGACCCGATGCCGGTGCTCGCGGTCAGCGACAGGCCGCCGAACGCCGAGAACAGGCCGGCGAAGGCATACGCCGCGACCTTGGTTCGTCCGACCGACACGCCGCTCCGGAACGCGGCGAGCTGGTTGCTGCCGATGGCGTAGATCGACAGCCCGAGGCGCGACCGCCGGAGGGGCAGCCAGATCAGCGCGACGACGACGATCAGCACGACGGCCGCCTTGGGGATCCACTCGCTGACCATCGAACCCGTGATGAGGCTCTTCAGCCACGCGGCCGATCCGCCGCCGGGCGTCTTGAGCACGAGCAGGGCGCAGCCGGCCCACACGAACGACATCGCCAGGGTCACCACGATGTCGGGCACCCGGGTGATGACGACGAGCGCACCGTTGACGACGCCGAGCACGAGGCCGAGCAGCAGCACCCCGATGACGACGGCGACGGCGAATTCTTCGGACTGGCCCTTCATCAGGCTGGCCGACACGACGCTGGTGAGGGCCATCATCGGCCCGACCGACAGGTCGATCCCGCCGGCGATCACGACGATCGCCTGGGCGACCGCCGCCAGGGCGAGCGGCAGGACCGAGATGGCCAGGCCCTGGACCCCGGGCACGCCGTAGCTCGGCTGGATGAGCTTGGTGAACACGAGCAGCAGCGCGAGAAACCCGAGCAGGCCGACCGTCCAGCCGTTGCGCTGGAGGCCGGCCACGAGCGCGTCGGTCCGGCGCGGGGTGCTGGCTGCCGTGGCGGTCGCGGCGCTCATGGTTCGCGCGGCGCGCTGACCGACCCGCTCGCCGCGGGGCTCGTGGCGTCGGGCGGGGTCGGTGTCGGCGGTTCGTCGGTCAGGGCCTCGGCCGCCGCGGCCTCGGGCAGGACGGCATCGGAGCGGAGGTTGTACGCCGCGCGCAGGAGGGCCGGCTCGTCGGCGTCGGCGACATCGATCTCGGCGACGATCCGGCCGCCGAACATGACGATCGCCCGGTCGCAGGCCAGCTGGACCTCCTTGAGCTCCGAGGTGTACAGGAGGACCGCCGCGCCGGCCGCCGCGAGCTCGCGCAACAGGACGTAGATCTGGTGCTTCGTCCGGATGTCGATGCCGCGCGTCGGGTCGAAGCAGAGCATCGTCCTGACGCCGCCGGCGACCCAGCGTGCGATGGTCACCTTCTGCTGGTTGCCGCCGGACAGTCTGCGCACCTCGCCCTTGGCGCGCGTGTCGATCTGCAGGGTCTCGATGGCCTGGTCCACTCGCCTGCGCTCGGTCGACAGGTCGATGACCCCCCAATCCCGCAGCCGCGAGGTGAACGGCAGGGCGATGTTCTCGCGGACGGAGCGCTGCATGAGCAGGGCCTCGGCGCGGTCGGCCGGGACGTACACCAGCCCGGCCCGGATGGCATCCGCGGGATGGCGGAAGGCCGTCGGAACGCCATCGACGTGGAGCTCGCCGGCCTTGGGACGGACGGATCCGCACAGGATCGAGAACAGCTCGTCCTGGCCCTGGTCCTCGAGCGCGACCAGTCCGAGCACCTCGCCCGGATGGAGCTCGAACGACGCGTCCTGCAGCCGGCCGCCGTCGCCCAGGCCGCGCGCGTCGATGCGCGGGACCGCACCCGCCGCCCGGGCGCGGGTCGACCGTTCGGCGGCGTCGGACATGTCGTCGACGATCTGGCCGAGCATCAGCTCGACGATCCGCTCCTCGGCGCCGGCCGTCACGTCGACCACGCCGACGGTCTCGCCTTCGCGCAGCACGGTCGCGCGGTCGCACACGGCGGCGATCTCGATCATGCGGTGCGAGATGAAGATCACCGAGCGCTCACCGCCGCGCTGGCGGCCGATGACGTCGAGCACCCGCTCGGTGAGGTTGGCCGGGAGCGCGGCGGTCATCTCGTCGAGCATGAGCACGTCGGGCTCGATCGCCATGGCGCGCGCGAGGTCGATGATCCGCAGCGAGGCCAGCGGTACCTGGCGCGCCATCCGCGACAGGTCGAGGCGCTCGAGCCCGAGCTGGGCAAGCCAGTGGCGGAACGGCTCGATCGGCGTCTCGGTCAGGCGCAGGTTCGAGCGGATATCGAGGTCGGGGATGAGGGCCGGTTCCTGGTAGACGGACACGACACCGCCGCGGCGAGCCTCGGCGGGGGAGTGGGCGGTCCGCTCGCGACCGCGCACGGTGATGCGGCCGCCGTCGGGGCGGACGGCACCGGTCAGGATCTTGACCAGCGTGCTCTTGCCGGCGCCGTTGGCGCCCATCAGTGCGTGGACCTCGCCGGGTCGGACCGCGAGCGAGGCGGACTTGAGGGCCACGACCGCGCCGTACGTCTTCGAGACGCCCGTGGCTTCGAGGAGCAGGGGGGCGGTGGTGACGGTCATGGCCCTCGGTGAGGCCGGGAGGTGCCGGCCGAAGCCGGCACCTCCCGTCGTGGTTCCGATGGACTCGTGCGGTCTACGACCCGCCCGGTCCCTTGCAGGCAACGGCCTGCTCAGGGGTGTACGAGGTCCAGCCGTCGATCTTGAGGCCGAGTGGCCACAGCGGATCGAGGCCGTCGACCTGCCAGGACTGGAGCATCGTCTTGCCGGTGTCGGTCGTGTTGTCGGCAACGACCGGCTTGAGCAGGACGGTGTTCGGCTGGCTGGCAGACGGATCCGTCTGGACCTGCTCGCCGTTGAGGAGCTTGAGGGCCAGGTTGACGCCCGCGCCGCCGACGGCGGCGGTGTTGGTCACGGCCGCGCCCTCGAGGCCCGGATAGTCCGTCGGGTTCAGCAGCTGACCGACGAATGCCCCGAGGTCCGCGCCGACGATCGGCACGTACTTCTTGTTGGCGGACTTGATGGCGTCAACGACCTGCGAATCCATGCCCGACGTCCAGATGCCCTGGATGGTGTCGTACTGGCCGCTGGCGATGAACTCGTTGATGAGCGTGGTCGTGGTGGCCGGATCCCATCCGGTGGCCACGCCGTCGACGCTCGGGACGACCTTGATGTCCGGGTAATCCTTGAGGACTTCCTTGAACCCGATGTCGCGGTCGGAATCGGCCGGATGGCCGGCCAGGCCACGCATGTAGTACACGGTGCCCTTGCCGCCGAGCTTGTCGAACAGCCACTTGGCGCCGAGCTTCGCGTACTCGATCTGGTTGTTGTACAGGTTGTAGGTGTCGGGGTTGGTGACGTAGGCATCGACGGAGACCGTCACGATGCCGGCCGTCTTGGCCTCCTCGAGCGCCGGGTTGAGCGCCGCGGGATCGTTCGGGTTGAAGACGATCGCGTTGACGCCCTTCGCGATCAGGTCGCGCAGGTCCTGGAGCTGCTCGGCAGCCGTGCGGTTCTGGTGGATGACGGTCAGCTCGGACACCGCGCCCGAGGCGAGCGCCTCGGCCTTGGCGGTGCAGACCTGCTCCTCGCGGAAGCCGTTGCCGACGCCGCCGCCATTCGAATAGCCGATCTTCCACGACGCGGCCGACGGCGATGCCGCCGGCTCGGACGCGGCCGGCTCGGACGCGGCCGGCTGGGACGCCGCCGCGCTCGGTGCGGTGGTCGCCCCGCCGCCGCTGGTGCACGCCGCGGCGAACACCGCGATGAGCGCCAGGATGACGAGCCAGAGCGGCCCGGTCGATCTACGTTCGATCATGCGTTCTCCTCCTCGATGACGGCGCACCATGTGGCTGCGCCGGTGGACGTTTGCCCCCGATCCCGGGGGTCCAGGCACCGCATCAGGTCGGCTTCACCTCCTGGCGCGGCGTCGTCTCACCACCATCCGACGCGTGGATGATGGCACGACCGATCCGTCGCGCGTGCTCCTGATAGGCATCGTCGAACAGCGCCCGCGAGCGATCGGCGCCTACGACCGATGCCCGGGTGATGACCGGCGGCAAGGCCCGACGCTCGAGCAGCAACTGGGCCGTGCGCACCTTGATCGAATTCACGACCGCGACGGCGGCCATCGTGGAGCCCGGTCCGACCGGGGTGTCCGAGCCGTCGAGCGCGACCAGGGCATCGGCGTGAGGCGTTCCCAGGTCGATGACGAGGTCTGCCTCGTCGAGCAGGCGCGTCCCGACCGCCGGGTCGGGCTGGCTCGCGTGCGACTGCTCGACCGACGTCACCGCGATCACCCGAACGCCGCGAGCCCGCGCTCCGCGGGCCATCTCGACCGGCACCGCCGACGTGCCCCCGGCGGAGAAGACCATCAACACGTCGCGCGGCCCGAACCCGAAGTTCGACAGGATGACCTCGGCCAGACCGGGGACTCGCTCGATGAACATCGCCTGCCGCTGGCCGTTGGCACCGACGACCTGGGTGTGAAAGGTCATCGACAGCTCGACCATCGGGTTGAATCCCGGGTACGAGCCGTAGCGCGGGAACATCTCCTCGACCGGGATGCGCGAGTGGCCCGTCCCGAACAGGTGGACCAGGCCGTCGCTCGCGATCGCCTCGGCGGACCACTGGCTGGCGGTCTCGAGCGCGTCGGCCTGCGTCTCCGCAAGCCGGTCGAGCAGCGACCGGGCGGCCGTCATCCAGGCGAGGACCGGGGGAGCCGACGACGCTGTGGTCATGCCGCTCGACGCCGCACGGTCAGTACCCACCCTCGCCCGCCGCGCCGACGCGGGCTTCGGTCGCCGGCCGACCGGCCTTGCGCGCCCGGAACTCATCGATGATGGCCTTCGTCGCGGTCGCTCCGATCCGGGTCGTGCCGAGCGCCATCACCTCGAGCAGCGCGTCGAGCGTGCGCACGCCGCCGGCTGCCTTGACCCCGATGCGGGGCGAAGTGTTGGCGCGCATCAGCCGCAGGTCGTCATGGGTGGCACCGCTCGGGGCGAACCCGGTCGACGTCTTGACGAAGTCGGCCCCGGCGGCCTCCGACAGGCGACAGGCGCGGATCTTCTCGTCGTCGGTCAGGTAGGCGTTCTCGAAGATGACCTTGACGATGGCGCCGGCCGCGTGGGCCACCTCGACGACGGCCGCGATGTCGGCCTGCACGTCTGCGTCACGGCCCGACTTGAGGGCGCCGATCTGGATGACCATGTCCAACTCGGTCGCGCCATCGGCCAGGGCCCGACGCGCCTCCGCGAGCTTGGTGTCCGTCGCGTGGTTGCCGTGCGGGAAGCCGATCGTGGTGCCGACCGCGACATCGGTGCCGTCGAGGATCCGCCGGGCGCGGCCGATGTCGACCGGCCGCACGCAGACCGACGCGACGTCGTACTCGGCTGCGAGCCGGCAACCGTCCTCGACGAAGGCGTCGTCGAGCTCGGGGCGGAGCAGCGAGTGGTCGATCGCCTTGGCGATGTCGCGCTCCGTGAGGGTGTCGATGGTCAGGGGCATGGCACTCACTTGATGTACGGCCGGAGCACGTCGCGGGCGAGCAGGAAGCCGCGCTTGATGAGCTCGTCGGTCTGCTCGAAGCCGCGGTCCTCGTGCTCGATGATGATGTCGCCGTCGTAGCCGGCGCGGTAGAGATCGGCGTGGAACCGGGCCCAGTCGACGTCGCCCAGACCGGGCAGCCGCGGGACCTGCCAGCCGATGCCGGCGGACAGCGTGCCGCGCTCATATAAGCCGTCCCGGTCGATGGTCAGGTCCTTCGCCTGGACGTGCAGGATGTGCGGGCCGAATTCCTTGATGAAGCGCGACTGGTCGATCATCAGCCAGACGAGGTGGGATGGGTCGTAGTTGAGGCCGATCGTGCCGCCCCACTGCTCGAGGATGCGGCGCCACATGTAGGGCGACCACGCGATGTTGTGGCCCGCCGGCCATTCGTCGCGACTGAAGATCATCGGGCAGTTCTCGATGGTGATCCGCCGCCCGTGATCGTCGGCGAAGGCAACGATGTCCGGCCACACCTCGAGCGCCCGCGCCCAGTTCTCGTCCTGCGACAGCGCCGCGTCACCACCCATGAACGTGTTGACGAACGGGACGTCCATCGCCTCGGCCGCCGTGATGACGTGGCGCAGGTGCCCGATGACCGTGTCGCGGTGGGCCGGGTCGGGGTGCAGCGGGTTCGGGTAGAACCCCAGCCCCGAGATGTGCAGTCCCGCCCCGCGGATCTCCGCGGCCAGGTCGCGGCCGGCGTCGGCCGACAGGTTCGCGACGTCGATGTGCGATGTGCCGGCATAGCGGCGCGTCGGCCCGGTGGACCGCGGCCAGCAGGCGATCTCGATGCTCTCGAAGCCGTTCGCGGCGGTCCACGCCACGACCTCGTCGAGCGGCGTTTCGGGGAACGGGGCGGTCAGCAGGCCGAGTCTCATGGATGCGTCTCCGGTTCGAGCGCGTTCGCTGGCGATCGCTTGACGTCCACCCAGCGGCCCTCGCGCGCGCTCCGCGCGATGGCCTCGCCGACGAGCATCTCATCGTGGCCGTCGGCGAACGTGGGGTAACCGGGCGTGGAGGAGGCACGCCCGGCAGCCACGTCCGCGTAGACGGCCCGGAAATGCGCACAGAAGGTGTCGAAGAAGCCCTCGACGTGGCCGCCGGGCAGCGCCGCGGCCGCCTGGCCGGCCGGTCCCATCAGGGCGGGGTTGCGGATGAGGATCTCGTTGGGGCGGTCGCGATGACCGATCCACGCCTGGTCGGGCTGCTCGCTGTCCCAGCTCCAGGCCGCGGCCGAGCCGTCGATCTCGTAGACGAGCGAGTTCTTCCGGCCGGGGCTGATCTGCGAGATGCTCAGCGCCCCTCGGGCGCCGCCGTCGAAGCGGAGCAGGATGGTGGCCGCATCCTCGGTCTCGATGGCGCGCTCGACGGCGTCCGCGGAGCGCTCCGTCGAGAACGTCTCGACCGGGCCGGTCGGCTCGCGACGCGCCTCGATGAACGTCGTCAGGTCGGCCATCACCGAGGCGACGTGCTGGCCCGTCACGTAGGTCATCAGGTCGAGCCAGTGAGAGCCGATGTCGCCGACCGCACGCAGCGATCCGCCACGGTCGGGCTGGAGACGCCAGTTCCAGTCGCTGTCGAGCAGCAGCCAGTCCTGGAAGTAGCGACCGGTCACCAGTCGCACCTGGCCGAGCGCGCCGTCGGCGATCGACTCCCGGGCGTGCTGGTTGAGTGGGTAGTAGCGGATGTTGAAGTTCGTCGCGTTGATCAGGCCGGAGCGGGCAGCCAGCTCGACCAGTTCAGCCGATCCGACGGCGCTCATGGCCAGTGGCTTTTCGCAGATCACGTGCTTGCCCGCCTCGAGCGCGGCCCGTGCCTGGGCGACGTGGAGGTCGTTGGGGGAGGTGACGTGGACCACCTCGACCTCGGGATCGGCGAGCAGCTCGTCCAGGCTGCCGTACGCCCGCTCGACGCCCAGCGCCTCGGCACGGGCCTGGCCACGCTCCGGGGAACTGCCCAGGACGCCGGTCACCCGGACCCCGATGCGGCGGAGGGCCTCGACATGGACGGTCCCGATGAACCCCGTGCCGATGACCGCGGCGCCGACGTCGGCGATCCTCTTCATGCCCAGGCCGACTCCTTGCTGTCCGAGCTGCGGGACGATCCGCGCTACGGACGAGGTTGTCTAGACAGTCTAGATGGGATGCTACGACCCGCCCGTGCGGAGGTCAAGGGCCCGACCACCCGCGTCGTGGTCACGAGCCGGCACCGGCCCGGAGGACTGGATCAGTCCGTGCGCGGCGGCGACGTGCTCTCGCGGACGACGAGCTCGGTCGCCAGTTCGACCCGCATCTGGGGTGGTTCCTCGCCACGCGCCAGGTTCAGCACGAGTTCCGCCGCCGCCTCGGCCATCTCGATCAGCGGCTGGCGAACGGTCGTCAGCGGCGGGCTGACCCAGCGGGCGATCGGCAGATCGTCGAACCCGACCACGCTGAGATCCTCCGGGATGTGAAGCCGTGCTTCGCGCGCCGCCTGATAGACCCCCAGGGCCTGGAGGTCGTTGCCGGTGATGATGGCCGTCGGACGGTCCCGGCGGGCCAGGAGGCGGCGCCCCGTCGCGATGCCTTCATCGACCTGGAAGGCGCCGTGGCTGACCAGGCTCGGATCGACCGGCACACCGGCCTCGTCCATGGCTGCCCGGAACCCGTCCACCCGGGCACGACTGCACAGGACGCCGGCGGGCCCGCCGATGACCCCGATCCGGTGGTGGCCCAGGCCGAGCAGGTGGCGCGTCGCCGTCAGGCCGCCATTCCAGTTCGTCGCCCCGATGGATGGCGTGCCGTGGAGTGGTTCTCCGGCCGGGTCGACGACCACGAACGGGATGCCCCGTCCCCGCAGCTGATCCCGCATCGTCTCGCTCAGATCAGAGAAGACGGCGATCACGCCCGTCGGTCGCCGGGCGATGGCGCCCTCGATCCAGCCGCGGCCCGGCGTCCGTCGGCCCTGCATCTCGGTGAGCACGACGGCCAGCTGGTGCCGGCCCGCCACGCGCTCGACACCGCGCACGATCTCGAGCGCCCACTCGCTCTCGAGCTCGTGGAAGATCAGCTCCAACAGCGGCGCCCGACGCTTCGGCCCGACCGGCTTGGCGTAGCCGTACTTGCGGATGACCGCCTCGACGCGCCGCCTAGTCGCCGGCGCTACGTCAGCCCGGCCGTTGATCACCTTCGAGACGGTCGGCGCGGACACGCCCGCCTCCCCGGCGATGACGGCGATGGTCGTCCCGCCGCGCCCGTTGCGCCGACCCGACGTGGTAGCCATGGCGGCATTGTAGCGCCCCGCGCATCGAAAGTTTCGGTCTTCGCAACGGTGGCCTCCAGCGTTCGTGCCGATGGCCCTTGACGTTCGCGGAATGCCGGACGTAGAGTCGGCACGACCGAAACAAGCGGTCGGGTATTCGCAACTTTCGGAGACGGCTGGAGGAGCGACCCTGATGACGATGTCTCGACGGCGGATCGTCGCCTTGGCGGCGAGCGCCATCCTCGTATTCGGAGCATGTACCGGGACTGGCGCGTCGACCGCGCCGTCGACGGCACCCACCACCGCTGCCAGTGCGGAGCCATCGAAGGCGGCCGAGCCGGTCACCATCACCTGGTACCACATCCAGAACAACGACCCGGGCCTCAGCCTGTGGAAGACCCTGGCCGACGAGTACACGGCGGCGCACCCCAACGTCACCATCGATATCCAGGTCAACGAGAACGAGGCGTTCAAGACCAAGCTGACGACCCTGCTCCAGCAGGGCGACATCCCCGACCTGTTCCAGACATGGGGCGGTGGCGGCCTCCGACAACAGGTCGAGGCCGGCCTGGTCAAGGACATCAGCGCCGATATCGCGCCCTGGAAGGGCGACATCAACGCCGGCGCCCTCGGCATGTACGAGGTCGATGGCAAGAATTACGGCGTCCCGTTCGACCTCGGGCTGGTCGGGTTCTGGTACAACACGAAGACCTTCACGGATGCCGGCATCACCGCCGCGCCCGCGACCTGGGATGAGTTCCTCACGACGGTCAAGACCTTGAAGGACAAGGGGGTCACCCCGATCGCCCTGGCCGGCAAGGACACCTGGACCGGTGCCTTCTACTGGGCCTACCTCGCGGTGCGGAACTGCGGCCAGGCCGGCATGGACAAGGCCGTCGTCAGCGGCGACTGGTCCGATCCCTGCTTCGTCAAGGCCGGCAAGGACTTCAAGCAGCTCATCGACATGGAGCCATTCCAGAAGGGCTTCCTCGCCGCTCCGTGGGACGGCGCCGGCAGTGGCGCGGCAGCCATGGCGACCTACAACGGCGCCATCCAGCTGATGGGCCAATGGCTTCCCGGCACCGTCAACGCGAACTCGGGTGGCAATCGCGCCATCGGCGAGGGCCTCGGCTGGTTCCCATTCCCGAGCGTGGCCGGCAGCCCCGGCGATCCGTTCGACGGGCTCGGCGGCGGCAACGGCTTCGCCGTCGGCAAGGATGCCCCGCCGGAGACGGTCGACTTCCTCCACTACCTCGTCAGCCTCGACGCCGCGAATCGATGGGGAGCGCTCAACTCGGGCATCCTGCCGACCACCAACGGCTCCGAGCCATCGACCACCGACCCGATGCTGACCCTGGTGCTGGAGGGCCGGGCGAAGGCCAAGTTCGTCCAGCTCTACCTCGATCAGGCGACGACGCCGGAACTCGGCGGCGCCATCAACGAAGCCGTCGCGACCCTGTACGCTGGGACCGGCACGCCGGAGTCGGTGGTCCAGGCCATCAGCGCCGCCGCCGCCCAGTAGCCAACCCCTGACCAAGCCGTGGATGGGCCGGCCCGACGCCGGCCCATCCGCATGACCGAGTGATCGACGTGGCGACTGCCGTTGGCTCCCGCTCCCGCACCGGTCGGAACCTGCGCGCCCTGGGTGTGCCGGCGCTGTTCATGCTCCCGGCGCTGGCGTTGTATGCCCTGTTCGTCCTGTTTCCGATCGTCCAGGCGGCGCGCTTCAGCCTGTTCGACTGGAACGGACTCGAGGCACTCGATCAGTTCGTGGGCCTGGCCAACTTCGAGCGGGCGTTGGCAGATCCGGTCTTCCTCGGCGCGGTCAGCCACAACGCCTTCATCGTCATCCTGTCGCTGCTCGTCCAGATCCCGTTCGCCCTCGGGCTGGCGCTCATGCTCAATCGCCAGTTTCGGGGGCGCGCCATCCTGCGACTGATCTTCTTCGCCCCGTATGTCATCGCCGAGGTCATCACCGCGATCGTCTGGAGCCTCCTCCTCCAGCCCAATGGCCTTGCGGAGCACCTGCTCAGCGCGATCGGGCTCGGGGAGGCCTACCAGCCGTGGCTGGCCGGCACGGACACCGTCCTCGTCGCCCTGTTCTTCATCATCACCTGGAAGTACTTCGGCTTCCACATGATCCTGTTGCTCGCCGGCCTGCAGGGGATCCCGCGCGAGATCGAGGAAGCGGCCGCCATCGACGGCGCGTCGCGCTGGCAGGGGATCCGCTACGTCACCTTGCCCCTGCTCGGCCCGACCCTCCGGGTATCGGTCTTCCTGTCGATCATCGGCTCCCTCCAGCTGTTCGATCTGGTCTGGGTGACGACACGCGGCGGGCCGGTGAACGCCTCGAACACGATGGCGGTCTACATGTTCGACCGGGGCTTCGTGCGCTTCCAGTTCGGCTACGGGAGCGCCGTCGCGGTGATCCTGTTCCTCCTCTGCTTCGTGCTCGCCCTCGCCTATCAACGGTGGGTCCTGCGCCGCGACACGGAAGGAGCCACGACCTATGGCTGAGCCGACGACGCGGCGGGCGAGCGCGGTGGTGGCCCGTCGAACGGGTCCGGGCGCGAGCGTCCGCGCCCGGCGCCTGGCCACCACCGTCCTGCGCTCCGTCGTGTTGCTGGTCGTGAGCGCCGTGATCGTCGTCCCCGTCGTGTATGCCGCGCTCGGCGGCTTCCGGGACGCGCCGCAGCTCGCCGCGAATCCGGTCGGTCTCCCGGATCCCTGGGTCTGGACCAACTACACCGACTCGCTCATGTCGACGAGCTTCTGGTTGCAGCTCCGCAACAGCGCCGTGGTCGCCGGGATCACCACGGTCGTCGTCGTCCTGTTCGCGGCGCTCGCAGCGTTCGTCATCGCCCGACGGGAGTTCCCGGGTCGCGAGTTCGCGTACACCGCATTCACCCTCGGCCTGCTCTTCCCGGCGACCGTCGCGATCCTGCCGCTGCTGATCCTCGTGCGGGACCTGGGGCTGCTCGACAACCCGCTCGGACTGGCGCTGCCCGAGGCGGCGTTCGGGTTGCCGCTGACGATCATCATCCTCCGGCCGTTCTTCCGGAGCATCCCGATGGAACTCGAGGACGCCGCCGCGATCGATGGCTGCGGGCCGCTCGGGTTCTTCTTCCGGATCCTGCTGCCGCTGTCGCGACCGGCCCTGGTCACGGTCGCCGTGCTCGCCATCGTGTCGAGCTGGAATCAGTTCCTCCTGCCGCTGGTGATGCTGTCGGATGCAGACACCTGGACGCTGCCGTTGGGCCTCACCAATTTCAGCACCCAGTACACGACCGACACCGCCCGCATCCTCGCCTACACGACGCTGGCCCTCGTGCCGGCACTCGCCTTCTACGTCGTGGCTGAGCGCCAGCTGGTCGGCGGCCTGACGGCCGGGTCGGTCAAGGGATGACCACGGACCTCGCCATGTATCGCGATCCGGCCGCGCCGATCGATGCCCGGGTCGCCGACCTGCTCGGGCGGATGACCCGGACGGAGAAGGTCGCCCAGCTCGGGTCGTTCTGGGCGTTCGAGGTGGTCGGGGAGGACGGCCTCGACGAGGATCGCCTGGCGTCGCTGGCCGGCCACGGGATCGGGCACATCACCCGCCTCGCCGGCTCCACCAACCTGCGCCCGGTCGAGGTGGCCGAGACCGCCAACGCGATCCAACGCCAGCTCGTCGAGCGGACCCGGCTGGGCATCCCGGTCATCATCCACGAGGAGTGCCTGCACGGCCTCCTGGCCTGGGCAGCTCCCTGCTTCCAGCAGTCGATCGGCGCGGCCGCCACATTCGACCCCGAGGTCGTGACGGCGATGGCGGCGACGATCCGCCAGCGGATGCTCCTGACCGGAGCCCGGCACGCGCTGGCGCCGGTCCTCGACATCGCGCGCGACCCGCGCTGGGGGCGGATCGAAGAGACCTACGGCGAGGATCCGTATCTTGCGACCGAGCTTGGCTGCGCCTACACCCGGGCCCTCCAGGGCGCGGACCTCGCGAACGGCGTCCTGGCCACGGCCAAGCACATCGTCGGCCACGGCCTGGCCGAGGGTGGACGCAACCAGGCCCCGGCACACATCGGCCCCCGCGAGCTCCGCGACGAGCAGCTCTTCCCGTTCGAGGCCGCGGTCCGCGACGCGGGGATCGCCAGCGTCATGCCCGCCTACTGCGAGGTCGATGGTCTGCCCTGCCACGCCTCTGCGGAGCTCCTGACCGGCATCCTCCGCGAGGAGTGGGGCTTCGACGGGATCGTCGCGTCGGATTACATGGGCGTGGAGATGCTCGCCACCGCCCACCACCTGACCCCCGATCTTGGCGAGGCCGCCCGGCTGGCCCTGCGCGCCGGCGTCGACGCCGAGCTGCCGCGGACCGTGGCGTTCGGGTCTCCGCTGGCGAACGGCCTGGACGTCGGCAGCGTCGACGAGAGCCTGCTCGACGCGGCCGTCGCCCGAGTGCTGCGCATGAAGTTCCGACTCGGCCTCTTCGAGCGGCCGTACGTCGAGGTCCCGACCGGGGCGCTGCTCGGGCAGCTCGCCGCGGCCGAGTCGGCGGCGGCCCGGACGCTGGCCGAGCGCTCCCTGGTCCTGCTCGAGAACGACGGGGTGCTGCCGCTCGGGGCCGATCACCGCCGCATCGCGATCGTCGGACCCATCGCCGACAGCGCGCGGGATCTGCTGGGTGACTACAGCCACCTTGTCCATATGGAGACCCTCCAGGAGATGCGCACCGGCGTCGATGCACTCGGCGTCATCGGCGACGGACCGATCGTCGCCCCGGGCGACGAGCTGTCCGGGCGACGCACGATCCTCGACGCCGTTCGCGCGGCACTGACCGGAGCCGAGGTCGTCCACGCCCCGGGTACCGGCCTGACCTCGGGCACCGATGAGGAACTCGCGCGGGCGGTGGCCGTGGCCAGCGAGGCTGACGTCGCCATCGTCGTCCTCGGCGAGCGCTCGGGCCTGACCGACGACTCGACCACCGGCGAGTTCCGCGATCGGGTGGGCCTGGGGTTCCTGGGCCGGCAGCAGGAGTTGCTCGAGGCGGTCGTCGCGACCGGGACCCCGGTCGTGCTCGTCGTCGTCAGCGGTCGGCCGCTCGCCCTTCCCTGGGCCGCCGAGCACTGCGCTGCCGTGCTGCTTGCGTGGGTGCCCGGCGATGCGGGCCCGGACGCGATCGCGGACGTGCTGAGCGGGGCGGTCAACCCCGGTGGCAAGCTGCCCGTGGCCATGCCGCGCGACGTCGGCCAGATCCCACTGACGTACCGCCACCATCCCACCGGCGGCCGTTCGCACCCCAAGGGCGACTATGTCGACGCGCCGGTCACGCCGCTCTGGCCGTTCGGCTTCGGTCGCTCGTACACGAGCTTCAGGCTCGACGCGCTGAGCGTCGATCGGACCGAGCTGGACACGACCGGGGACACGGTGACCATCCGGGTCGACGTCACCAACACCGGCATGGTCCCGGGCGACGAGGTCGTCCAGCTCTACATCCGCGATGAGGAGGCCAGCGTGGCCCGCCCGGTGCGCGAGCTGCGCGGCTTCCGGCGGGTGCAGCTCGAGCCCGGCCGATGCCGGACGGTCGCCTTCGTCCTCTCGACCGAGCAGTTCTCCTACGTCGGCGCGGATCATCGCCGCGTCGTCGAGCCCGGGCGTGTCAGCGTGCAGGTCGGCTCCTCCTCCGTCGACCTGCCGCTGACCGCCGAGCTGCTGCTGCGGGGCCCGGTCGTCGAGCTCGCGGAGCGGCGGCACTACCTGACGCCCTCCACGATCGAGTGACGCCCCGGCGGACGAACCAGGGACGCCTGGTCCCGGGGACCCAGGTCAGGCCTGCGTCACCACGCGGTCGCTGAAGTCGCCGGAGACCTCATCCTTGAGGATCAGCTTCTGGCGCCCGTCCGGCAGGAGCTCGCGCTTGATGACCACCTGCCCCTCGTACCGTTCCGGCTCGGACGTGATCCTGGCGGTCTCGCCGCCACGCCAATCGAGCACGACCGGCTCCCAGCTGCGCGAGCTCGCTGATCGATAGCACGCGTCCATGACCGCATTCACGACGTAGCCGTCGTAGAGCGTCTCCTGCGGCGTCCCCCCGCCGTCGAGCGCACGGAACATGTCACTGAACATGTCGACGTAGCCGAGTTCGGCCACCTCGTCGCCGACCGGGAACAGCCAGCCGGCGGCCGTTTCGGCCTTCTCCGCGACGTAGCCGCCACCCCCGCCGGCGGTGAACATCTCGAACCCGGTCCGCAGGAAGTGGTTCAGCCAGATGGTGCCGTGGGTGCCGGCCACCTCGTCGCGCAGGTCCATCCCGCCGCGGAACGTCCAGCTGACCTCGAACTGGCCGATCGCGCCCGACTCGAAGCGGATGAGCGCGATCGCGTTGTCCTCATCGGCGATGGGGTGGACCAGCGTGTCCGTATGGCACATCACCTCGACCGGCCGATTGCCCTTGCCCACGAAGTTGCGGATGATCTCGATGCAGTGGCAGCCGAGATCGACGATGGCGCCACCGCCGGTCAGTCGGCCGTCCCAGAACCAGGCCGAGTGCGGCCCGGGGTGGGTCTCACGGGAGCGGACCCAGGTCACGTCGCCGATCGCTCCGGCCTGGACCGAGGCGACGGCCTTGAGCGTCTTGGGCGTGTAGCACAGGTCCTCGAGGTAGCCGCCGAACACGCCGGCCGCCTCGACCACGTCGAGCATCCGCTTGGCCTCTTCGGCTGTCCGCCCCAGCGGCTTGGTGCACAGGACGGCCTTGCCCGCGCGGGCGGCCAGGCCGACGGCCTCCTCGTGGAGGAAGTTGGGCAGGCCCACGACCACGACGTCGGTATCGGGGTGCTCGACCGCGGCGGCCAGATCGGTCGTCGACTGCCCGATTCCCCACCGTTCCCGGAACGCGTTCCCGCGCTCGGCACTGCGCGAGTACACCACCTTGACGGCGTCGCGGCTGCGCTGGCCGTGCAGGGTCATCGTGTAGAAGTCGGCGATGAGCCCGGTGCCGAGCATCGAGATCCGGTGGCCTTCCATGTCGTCCTCCTGCGCTGTGATGGTCCGGGATGGCGGGTCGTGGCGGGGATCAGCCGCCGCCGGCGGTCGAGGCGGGCATGCCGGCGGCGGCCCGGCCACGGACGAGGTCGCGACCGGCGACGAGCGCGCGCAGCTTGGCGGTGGTCGCCCATCGCGCGGTCTGGCTGAAGCCGCAGTCGGGCACCAGCCCCAAGCGGGCCGTCGGGACACCGGCGGCCAGCACCGCGTCGATCCGGTCGGCCACCTCATCGGGGCTTTCGAGGTGGTAGTTCTTCACGTCGACCACGCCGACCGCGACGTCCCGGCCGGCCGCGGCGATGTCGCCGAGCAGCTCGACCTCGGCCATCTCGCGGTTGGCGTATTCGAGCACGAGCTCGTCGACCCGGAAGCGGAGGACGGCGTCGAGCACCGGGCGGTAGGTCCGCCGGGCCAACGGCCGGCCGAGGTAGTTCCCGAAGCACAGGTGCACCCCGAGCCGGACCCGTCCGACGATCGGTTCGACCGCGGCGTTGAACAGGGCCGCGAAGTCGCTCGGCGCGTCGGGGTGGATGGCCGGCGACGGGTCGTCGATCTGGATCCACGTCGCGCCGGCGGCGACCAGCCCTTCGAGCTCGGCACGCAGGATCGGGACGAAGGCCTCGGCGGCCCCATCGCGTTCCCGATAGACCTCGCCGGGTCCCGTGCGCAGGCGCCCGGACAGGGTGTACGGGCCCGGCAGGGTCACCTTCAACGGCCGTCGCGTCCGGGTCACGGCGTAGCGGAACTCCTCGACGACGCCGAGCCCGTCCGGTGCGGCGATCGGCTCGGTCACCTCGAACCGATGCTGCTGATCGTGCCCCCCGGCGCCGAGCCGGCGGTCGGACGGCAGTGGGCGGACGCCGCTGAGGTGGCGGTAGAACTCGGCCGTGAAGAAGCCGGCCCGGCGCATCTCGCCGTCGCTGACAACGTCGATGCCGGCGTCCTCCTGGTCACGCAGCGCCATGTCGACCGCATCGTCGAGCATCTCCGCCAGATCGACCGGACCGAACTCGCCGCGTTCCGCTGCCGCGATCCCCGCCACGAACCACGACGGGCGCGCGTGCGACCCCACGACGCTGGTGCGCAGGCCGTCCGTTGTCATGCGCTTACTCCTCCTTCGAGCCGAACGTCAACCACCGACCGGGGTTAGCGATGAACAGCCGACGGCGGATGCCGGCATCCAGCCCACGCGCCTCCATCAGGCGAGCGAAGCCATCGAGCAACCAGGTCAGGCCGGGACGACCGCCGTAGACCGCGTAGTAGCCGCGCCGCGCGGCGTCCATGCCGAGCACGATCCGATCGAGCATCCCATCGGCGGCGGCCCACTCGAGGATCTGGAGCGTGCCGTTCGGCCGGTCTCCCCAGCGGAATGAGCCGTCCAGTTCGGCCGTCGCTCCGGTCGCCCAGATCGCCCGCTGGTAGCCGCGGTCGACGATCTTGTCGACGTGCGAGACGGCGACGTGGGCCAGGTCGACGCCCCGGTCGGCCAGGAGCGCCAGCTGCTCGAGCGCCCCGCTGCCGGCTTCGCAGTGGGTCAGGATCGGCGACCCGGTCCGCCGGTGGGCGATGGCGGCCGCTTCGAATACCCGTGCGTCGCGCGGCGATGGCCCACCCTCCGAACCGGCGACCTTGATGACGCCCGCCCGGACCGACGTCCGACGGACCAGCGGGCCGGAGTAGTCGTTGGCGTCGATGCCGAGGTCGATGTCGGCGATGAACAGCTCGGCCAGCTCGTCGATCGACACTCGGTGCGACCAGTGGGCAGGCCCGTAGTAGCGGTCGTGATGGAGGCCGGTCGGGGCGACCACGCGGACCCCGCTGCGGCTCGACAGCTCGGCCAGCTTGTCGGCGTTCCGGCCCGCGTCGCACGGCATCGCGTCGACCAGCGCGCCGAGGCCGAGCGCGGACGCCGCGCTCACCTCCTCGACCGCCGCGTCGACATCGGACAGGTCGAAGGTCGGGTCCATCGCGACCGGTCGGCCGCCGTCGATGATGAGGTGCTCGTGGGCATAGGTGACGCCGAGGGCCGCCGGGTCGATGTCGCCGAGGACCGTGCGGACGAAGGGGTCGGTCACGAGGCCATCGCCCGGTCCGTGTCAGGGTGGTCGACGATGGCCCCGGCCGCACGCAACCTCCGACGGAGGTCGGCCACGTCGATGTCGCGTGGGTCGCGCCGGGTGGCCACCGCCATCGCCGCCGCGCTGCCGGCAGCCTCGCCCATCGCCATGCACTGGGCCATGCTCCGGACGGAGGCGTGCGCCTCGTGGGTGGCGCTGAAGCAGCGGCCGGCCACCAGGACGTTGCGCGCATCGCGCACGACCAGGCTGCGATAGGGGATGCCGACCGCCGAACCGGCCGGCAGGTAGCGCCACACGGTGTCGGGGCCAGTGCCGTGGTCCTCGATCGGCGCCCCGCACAGCCCGATCACGTCGTCGAACCCGCGGGCGGCCAGCACGTCGTCGCCCGTCAGCCGGTACTCCCCGTACACCCGACGGGTCTCGCGTACGCCGATCTGGGTCGCCAGGCCGACGAGCGACGCGTGCTCGTAGCCCGGCACCCGATCGCGCAGGAAGCGCACGTACTCGAGCGCCTGGCGCCGGCCCGCCATCTCGGACTCGGTCAGGTACCACGGGTCGGTGGTGTCGACGACGCGGCCGTCGGGCGCGCGCCGGACTGCGTCCAGGCGGGTCATGACCGTGGCCGTCACGCCGTCGATGGGGGTGGCGTGATCGCTGCCCTCCCGGCGGGGGAGGTCGTACGACCCCGAGGCGGCGGCCTCGGCCATGCGCTCGTGGAGGTCCGCCCGTGTCACCGCTGCGCGCCGGGCGGCGTCGACCCCGGCGACCCGGAAGGTCGTGGTCAGGCTCTGGGCCGGGCCGAGCTCGCCGGCCGTCTCGTACCCGAAGCCGGCGAAATGACACAGGTCCGCGTCGCCGGATGCATCGATGAACGTCGTCGCGCGCACGCGCGCGAGACCGGCCCGGGTGGCGACCACGATCGATCGGACCCGGCCGTCCTCCACGTCGACAGCCTGGACCATCGCGTGCAGCAGGACCCGTGCTCCGGCACCGACGACGAGGTCCTCCCAGACGACCTTGAGGTGGTCCGCCAGGTAGGTCACCCCGGTGCCGGCTCCGTACGTGTTGGGTCGCTCGAGCACCCGGCCGATGCGGCGCAACCCGGCGACGACCGCATCGCCGATGCCGCCCACGACCTTGACCGGTCGCTCGCCGGGGGTCCAGAAGCCATAGAACGTGTCGAGCACGGCCGTGCTCGTGCCGCCGAGGAACGGCAGTCGGTCGACGAGCAGCACGCGCGCACCGGCCCGAGCCGCCGCGATCGCCGCCGTCGACCCGGCCGAGCCCGCCCCGACGACGCACACGTCGACCTCGGCCAGCAGCGGGGCGTCGATGGTCATCGGTCCGCCTCGGGAGCTGGGCCTTCGATGCGGCCGGCGTCCGCCGGCCCGACCGACGTCACCGACCAGCCCCCGTCGACCTTGAGCAGCTGACCGGTCACCGCTCGTGACTCGTCGGACAGGAAGAACAGCGCCGCCCGGGCGACCTCGTCGGGGTCGAGCAACGGGCCGGCGAGCGGTTGCTTGCGACCGGCGAAGGCCAGGATCGACGCGTCGCCGGCGGCGCGAGCGGCCATCGGGGTGGCGGTCAGTGACGGGGCCACGAGGTTGACCCGGATCCCGTCGCGCGCGTACGTCGAGGCCATCGAGGTCATGAGCGCGGTCAGGGCCCCCTTCGCCGCGGCGTAGGCGTGCGTGCCGAACACGTCCGGGACCGGATCGGACGCGGTCACGCTGCCGATCAGCAGGATCGACCCACGCGTGCCGGCGTCGGTTCGCGTCTGCTCCAGCATCTGCCGCACCACGGCGGCACAGACGAGCACCTGCGTGCGCAGGTTGAGCGCGGCCGTGGCCTCCCACGCCGGTCCGGTCAGCGTGTGGACCGGCCCGTCACCGAAGCGGCGGCCGCTGCCGCCCGCGACCGACACGAGACCGTCGATCCGGCCGAACCGCTGGCGCGCCTCGTGGATCACCCGCTCCACGGCCGATTCGTCGGTCAGGTCCGCCGCTGCCCAGCCGGCGTCGGGCAGCCGCTCGGCGAGGTCGCGGGCGTGCTCGGCCGTGCGCGACACCACGAACACCGCCGCCCCCTCGTCCGCCGCGCGCCGGGCGGTGGCCGCGCCGATCCCGGTCGAGCCCGTCACGAGGATGACCCGCTCGGCGAGCCGCCCGGTCACGTCGGATCCGCCGGAGCGATCGCGCGGGCTGCGGCGGCATCGGTCACCAGGATCCGCACCAGGCCGCTGCGCAGCGCGCCCCGGATCGCATCCGCCTTGGCGGCGCCGGCCGCGACGGCCACGACGCGGGGGACGGCGCGCAGGCCGTCCACCGAGATCCCGACTGCGCGCGCCGCCAACCCCGTGGCCGGGAACCGGCCGTCGGCGGTGACCGGGTGGAGCAGGACGTCGCCGACGATGCCGCCTCCGACGAGCTCGTCGACGACGTCGGCCGGCAGTGCGCCGGTCCGGACCAGCGACGACCCGTCAGCCAGGCCCGCTCCCGCGCGGAACGCGCCGATCCCGACCAGGGCCAGGGTCAGCCGCCCGAACATCGCCACCGTCGGCGCCACGTCGGGCTGGCGCAGCAGCGCATCGCGCACGTCCGCTCGATCGACGAACGCCGGCGCGAACAACGGATGATGGATCGCCCCCCAGCGTTCGGCCAGCAGCCGGGCGAGCTCGGCCGGATCGTGGGCGCGGTCGAACCCCACCGCGTTGCCGGCCAGCTGGACGATCGCCAGCGACGGTTCGCGGCGCGCCGGCATCGCGGCGACGACCTCGCCGAGCGTGGTGCCCCAGGCGATACCGACCACGTCGTCGGGCGCGATCAGGCCGTCGACGATCGAGGCGGCCGCGCGCGCGACGTCGGTCATCGACGACCCGCCGGCGACGACGCACAGGTCGAGCCCGTAGTGGGTCTCGATCGCCGCTGCGAGTGAGCGGTCGGCCGGGGCCGCGTCGCGATACTCGATCCGCACCAGGCCGTCGTCGATCGCCTGGCTGATCAGCCGCGCGACCCGGAAGCGCGAGATGCCCAGCGCCGCGGCGATGTCGACCTTGCTCTGCTGGCGGTCGAAATAGAGCCGCGCAGCCTGGGTCATCAGGGTGCTGACCGGCGGCGGGTCGGTCATCGCTCGGCACGCACGCTGGCGATCAGTGCCCGGCGTTCGTCGACCGAGGCACGCGTCAGCGAACTCCCGATGCCCACCGCCACGCAGCCCGCGTCGAGGAACGCCCGCGCGTTGCCCGCGTCGATGCCGCCGGTCGCGACGGTCTCGATGGCCGGGAACGGGCCGCGCAGTTCACGGACGTGGCTCGGTCCCAGACTCGACGCGGGAAACAGCTTGACGAAGGTCGCGCCCGCTGCCCACGCGCCGGCGATCTCGGTCGGGCTGTACGCACCGGGGATGAACGGCGTCCCGGCGCGGATGGATCGCTCGAGCAGGTCGTGGTCGAGCAGCGGGCTGACCGCGAAGGCCGCACCCGCGTCGATGGCAGCATCGAGCGCCACCGAGGACAGCACCGTACCGGCCCCGATGGCGACGTCGCCGTGGCCGGTCGCGTCGAGCCGGCGACGGACTGCGCGCAGGTCGTCGGCGGCGGTCGGCGCATCGAAGGTGATCTCCAGGAGGCCGACCCCGGCGCCGACGAGACCATCGACCAGGTCGAGCAGCTGGCTCCTCGGGCTGACGCGGCGCAGGACCGCGATCAGGCGCTGGCCACGGACCCGATCGGCGAACGCCGAACGTCGAAGGGGGTCGCCGGACACGGACTGGCGCATGGTCCGATGGTAGCCGCTGCCCATCTGAGCGGCAACTGCTCGAATGAGCGAGGGACGACGGGCGTCGGCCTGCGCTAGCATCTCTGGCCTCATGGAAGCTCTGCCTGTCCCCGTCCTCGATGTGGCCAGTTCGGGCCGCGACCTGTTACTCGAGATGGAGCTGCGTCGCGGTTTCATGCGACGCGATCTGCGCTGTGCGCTGCGCGAGGCGATCCAGGAGGGTCGGCTCGAAGCCGGGACACGGTTGCCCTCATCGCGCCGGCTGGCGAGCGACCTGGAGGTGTCGCGCGGGGTCGTCGCCGACACGTACGACCAGCTCGCCGCCGAGGGATATCTTCGCGTCGAGCCCCGCCGCGCGCCGGTCGTCATCGACGTGGCCGAGGCGCTCCGGCCGGACGACGCTGACGACGCGCTGCCGCCGTCACGTGCTCCCGGGGACGTCGGCCACCAGGCGCTGCCGATCGATTTCACGGCCACGGCGCCGGACCTGGAACTCTTCCCGCGGCGGGCCTGGCTGCGCGCGATGGAGCGCGCCATCCGTGACACGCCCAACGAGGTGCTCGACTACGGCGACCACCGTGGCCGCCCGGAGCTGCGCGAGGCGCTCCGCGAGTACCTGTCGCGAGTGCGTGGCGTGCGCACGAGCGCCCAGCGCATCGTGATCACCGGCGGGTTCACCCAGGCGCTCGACCTGCTGGTGGCGGTGCTGCGCGAGCGCGGTGCCCGCTCGATCGGCTTCGAGACACCATCGAACATCAACGCGTGGGCCACCGTTCAGGCGGCCGGGCTCGACATGGTCGCGCTGCCGGTCGACGCGGACGGCCTGCGAACCGCGGACCTCGAGTCGGTCGACGTCGCAGCGATCGTCGTCACGCCGGCCCATCAGTTCCCGACCGGTGCCGTGCTCACGCCGGCTCGTCGCGCCGAGCTCGTGGCCTGGGCGGCGGCCCGCCCCGGTCGGCTCATCATCGAGGACGACTACGACGCCGAGTTCCGCTATGACCGCCTCGGTGTCGGGGCGGTCCAGGGCCTCGATCCTGCCCGCGTCGTCCACGTCGGCACGGCTTCCAAGACGTTCGCGCCGGGCATCCGC
This sequence comes from Candidatus Limnocylindrales bacterium, assembly GCA_035692005.1. Taxonomy (GTDB): domain Bacteria; phylum Chloroflexota; class Limnocylindria; order Limnocylindrales; family CSP1-4; genus SPCO01. The sequence continues at coordinate 45,083 of DASSII010000136.1, forward strand.
CTGGGCTGGATGAGCGTCCCGACGGATCTGCTGGACGCTGTGACGGCGGCCAAGGCCATCGCCGACTCCGGCTCGCCGGCGCTCGAACAGCTGGCCCTCGCCGATCTGCTCGCCAGTGGCGAGTACGACCGACACATCGCTCGTGCTCGACAGGTCTACCGGCACCGGCGCGACGCCCTGGTGGCGGCGCTCGGTCGGTGGCTTCCGGCGCTGCCGGTCGAGGGCATCGCCGCCGGCCTGCACGTGCTCGTGCGGCTGCCCGCCGGTAGCGACGACGTGGCCATCGCGGCAGCCGCGGCCGAGCACGGGATCGGCGTGAAGCCGCTGTCGCCGATGGCGCTCGACGGCGATCGCCGCGCCCGCGGCCTCGTGCTCGGCTATGGACGACTCAGCCCCGACGGGATCGAGGCGTCGGTTCGGGCCCTGGCCGCGACGATGCCGATCGCTCAGGCCTCGTCCTCGTAGTCCCACGCCCGGACGATGCCAGGCTCGATCCGGATGACGGCGCCGCGCGCATACGAGGCGACCATCCGCTCAGCGGCCTCCGGGCCGTCGTAGCGCAGCGCCGTCCGGCGCAGCACCTCGTAGAAGTCGTCCCGGGTCACGGTCGCCTCGCCGCGCAGCTCGAGGCCCTTGTACGGCCAGACCGAATTGGCCACGACGACCGTCACCCGCGGGTCGCGCCGGACATGGGCGACCTTGCCGCCCTCCGCGTCCGGGACCCAGATGTCGATGCCGCCCTCGTGCCATTCGAACCACACTGGCGAGAGCATGATCGAGTCGTCGCGCCGGCGGGTCGCCAGCACCGCGATGAGCGGTTGTTCGAGCAGGTCGCCCAGGTCCTCGGGCCGCAGGTTCGTTCGCATCCGCTGGTACCTCCGGGCTCGTGAGCGCGCTGGCATCGGCCGACGGACCGGTGCGGTCCGGCCCGTTGACGCCGTCGCGTCGCGCAGTCTATGCTCCGCGTACCCCGACCGGTCCCGCGCAGCGGCAGCGATTCCGCGCGCGTACCCGCTCGGCCCCATGCGACCCGGACCCCGGCCATCGGCCGACATGTCCGTTCCGCCCCTCCCTCACCCGCAGGTGACCCCGACCAGATGCCCGGACCCGGCCCCGACCAGCGCGATCAGCGCTCCCGCAATCGTCGACCTCGACGTCGTACCCAGTCGACCTATCGCGCCCCCGTCAGCGAGTACGAGGAGCAGCAGGAGATCGAGGCCGCCCGCGAACGGAACGACCTTGAGATCGGCGACCTGCGCGAGATGAGCGTCACGGAACTGCGCCGTGTCGGTCGTGACCTGGAGCTCGACACCGCCACCGGCGATCGCAAGGACGAACTCGTCGAGAGCATCCTGCAGCGCCAGACCGAGCGGGCCGGGCATGCCTACGCGAGCGGCATCCTCGACATCGTCGATGAGGGCTTCGGGTTCATGCGCCGCCACGGCCTGCTGCCCAGCCCGGAGGATGTCTACGTCAGTTCGAGTCAGGTCCGCCGTTTCGGGCTGCGCATCGGCGACCGCATCTCCGGCGCGGTGCGCGCCCCGCGTGAGGCCGAGAAGTACTGGGGCATGCTCCGGGTCGACAGCGTCAACGGGGTCGACACCGACACCGCCCGTCGGCGGCCGGTCTTCGCCGACCTGACGCCCGTCCATCCCGACGAGCTCATCAACCTCGAGACCGACCCGAAGAACCTCAGCCAGCGGCTGATCAATCTCGTCAACCCGCTGGGCAAGGGCCAGCGTGCCCTCATCGTCAGCCCGCCCAAGGCCGGCAAGACGATGCTGCTCAAGCAGATCGCCAACGGCGTCAGCGCCAACTACCCCGAGATCCTCCTGATGGTCGCGCTCATCGGCGAGCGGCCCGAGGAAGTCACGGACATGCGCCGCAGCGTCAAGGGCGAGGTCATCAGCTCGACCTTCGACGAGCCGACCGAGAACCACACCCACGTCGCCGAGATGGCGCTCGAGATCGCCAAGCGCCAGGTCGAGACCGGCCGCGACGTCGTCATCCTGCTCGACTCCATCACCCGCCTCGCGCGCGCCTACAACCTGGCGCTGCCGCCGAGCGGTCGGACGCTGTCGGGCGGCCTCGATCCGATCGCCCTCTATCCACCCAAACGCTTCTTCGGTGCCGCGCGCAACATCGAGGAGGGCGGTTCGCTGACGATCATCGGCACCTGCCTCGTCGACACCGGCTCGCGCATGGACGACGTCATCTACGAGGAGTTCAAGGGCACCGGCAACTCGGAGCTCATCCTCGATCGCAAGCTGGCCGAGAAGCGCATCTTCCCGTCGATCGACGTCCAGCGCTCGGGCACCCGACGCGAGGAACTGCTCCTCGAGGAGGGCACCCTCAAGATGGTCTGGACGATGCGCCGGATGCTGTCGGCGGTCGGTGCCAACGAGGGCATCGAGGTGCTCCTCAACCGCCTGTCCAAGACCCAGTCGAACGCGGAGTTCCTGGCCTCACTGACCAAGAACCTCGAGGCCTGACGCCCGCGTATCGCGTGCGGTCCGGGCCCGGTGTCAGGCGGCACCGTTTGCGCCATTCGTGATGCGCATGGTAGGTTTCCTGACGATGTCGTAAGTCCGAACGTTACTGTCGGACGCGGCCGCGAAGAGAGACCCCCAGCTCGATACCGCGACCCCGGACGGGCCAACCCCCCATCCCAGCGCTCTTTGCAACGCGCCCGGGCTCGTCCTCACGCCAGGAGAACCTATTGCTCAATGCGTCGGTCGGCGTCCAGCGCGTCATGGGACGGCTGCGTCGATCCTCGAACCACGAAACGTCCCCGATGACCGCCCCGACCGGGTCGCGGTCCGCGCGGCGGCCGTCAGGTGGGACCCTCCCCACTCGTGTCCAGTCGAGTCACATCTACCCCGCACCGCACGCGCGTCGACGACGCCGCCCGCTGGGGCCGTCCCTCGCCGCGCTGCGCGCGTTCATCGACCGGCCATGGTCCGCGCGCCTCGTCGTCGACGGGCTCGGTCATGAGCGCCTCGTCGCGGTCGCGGCGGCCGGGATCCTGCTTGGCGCGTCCGTCCTGAGCGTCACCCCATCGGGTCCCTCGGGCGACACCGGCGGGCCGACGGGTGATGGACCGACGCCACGGCTCGCCATCGCGGGCTCCGGTGATGGCCAGGATGTCGGGTCGGTCGAAGACGCCTACGTCCAGCCGACCGACCGCACGACCGATCCCGGCTACGACAGCCTCGGCGCTTCGAACGTGGCCCGCCAGAGCGATCTCCTGGCGCGCAGCCCGGACGGGCGCGTCTATGCGCAGGCCGGCGCCATCGCGGCGGCGCAACCGACCGACACCCAGGTCGAGGGGCCGTTCCTCGCGGATGGCACCCTCCTCAAGCCCGTCGCGGTCAATACCTCCGTACCCGACGGCAGCGCCCTGATCCGGACCTACAAGGTGAAGGCCGGCGACACGCTGTCGACCATCGCGGACCGCTTCAATGTCTCGACGATGACCCTGTGGTGGGCCAATGACCTGCGGGCGAAGGATCGCCTCGTGCAGGGCCAGGTCCTCAACGTCCCGCCGGTCAGCGGCCTGGTCGTCGAGGTCGAGGCGACCGACACGCTCGCCAGCCTGGCCAAGGGCTACAAGATCTCCGAGGACGAGATCGTGACCACGAACCACCTGCAGGATCGCAACCTCGTCGTCGGCCAGGTCCTCGTCCTGCCCGGTGCCAAGGGGGCGCAGATCCTCACCCCGAAGCCCAAGCCGTCGACGACGACCCGAACGACGACGCGGCCGCGCCCGTCCACCGGCAGCTCCTCCAACCGTGGCACGACGCCGCGGCCGCCCAAGAGCTACTCGGGTGGCAACTTCCGCTGGCCGACCTCCAGCCACCACATCAGCCAGTACTACCACTACGGTCATTACGGTCTCGACATCGACGGGTCGACCGGCGATCCGATCTATGCCGCGGCCGGTGGCACGGTGACCTTCGCCGGCTGGAAGAACAACGGCGGTGGGTACCAGGTGTGGATCGCTCACGGGTCCGGGCTGTACACGACCTACAACCACATGTCGAGCGTGTCGGTCGGCCGTGGACAATCGGTCGGCAAAGGCCAGCGCGTCGGGCGCATGGGCGCGACCGGCTTCGCGACCGGCTCACACCTGCACTTCGAGGTCTGGAAGGGCCCGATCTGGGACGGTGGCCGTCGGGTCAACCCGCTGGCCTACCTCTAGACCCGAGCCCCGCCGGGCCGGCCGTGGGCCCGTGCGAGAATGACCCCGATGTTCCTCGACCGCGTGAAGATCTGGGTCCATGCCGGCGACGGCGGTGACGGCGCCGCGACGTTCCGCAAGGAGGCCCACGTCCCGCGCGGCGGCCCCGATGGTGGGGACGGTGGGCGCGGCGGGTCCGTCCGCATCCGCGTCGATCCCGGACAGACGACGCTGCGGGACTTCCGCTACCGCCATCATTTCAAGGCGACACCAGGGGGGCGTGGCACCCGAGCCCGACGCCATGGCAAGGCCGGCGACGACCTCGTCATCGACGTCCCGCCCGGAACGGCCATCCACGACGACGGATCCGGGGCGTTGCTCGCCGACCTCGTCGCGACCGGCCAGGAGACGACGGTCGCACGCGGGGGTCGCGGGGGCCTCGGCAACACCCATTTCAAGTCGGCCACCCACCAGGCCCCGCGCCACGCGCAGAACGGCGAACCGGGCGAGGAGCGCTGGCTGCGGCTCGAACTCCGACTCATCGCCGATATCGGCCTGGTCGGCCTGCCCAATGCCGGCAAGTCGACGTTGCTGGCGGCGGTGACATCGGCCCGCCCCAAGATCGCCGACTACCCGTTCACCACCCTCGAACCGAATCTTGGGGTGATGGACCTGGGCGACGAGGATGAGCGGCGGCCGACCATCGCCGATGTCCCCGGCCTGATCGAGGGCGCATCCAGCGGCGCGGGTCTGGGCCACGCCTTCCTCCGCCACGTCGAGCGGACCCGCGTCCTGGTCCATGTCGTCGACGGCGCCTCGCGCGATCCGGGCTGGGACTTCGAGGTGATCCGTGAGGAGCTGCGCGCCCACGACCCGGACCTGCTGGCCAAGCCGACACTCGTCGCGTTCAACAAGATGGACCTCGATGCTGCCCGCGCGGCGTGGCCGGCGTTCGCGCAGGCACGCGAGGCGGAAGGCCTCCCCGTGGTCGCCGTCGCGGCAACGACCGGTGACGGCCTCGACACCTTCCGCGCGCGGCTGGCCGACCTGCTGCCGTCCGCCGAGGCCCTGTCCGCGGCGCCCGAACCAGCCGGCGTGGTCGTCCATCGGATCGACGCGATGGGCGACGGCTTCCGGATCGAGCGCGACGCCGACGACGCCTTTCGCGTCCTCGGCAAGCGCATCGAACGCGTCGCCGCGCAGACCAACTTCGATGTCGAGGAATCGGCCGAACGCTTCCAGCGCGAACTCAAGCGGCTTGGCATCGACGCCGAGCTCCGCCGGGCCGGCGTGGCCGCCGGCGACCTCGTCAGGATCGGCGGCACCGAACTCGAGTGGGAGTCGCAGCCCTGGGAGGACGCGTGACCCGGTCCGCCACGATCGGGATCTTCGGCGGTACCTTCGACCCGATCCATCAGGCGCACCTGGCGGTCGCCGAGTCGGCGCGCGACGCCTTCGACCTCCCGCGAGTGCTGTTCATCCCCGCCGCCCAGCCGCCGCACAAGCCGGACCGCCGCGTCACCGCCGCCGGCCATCGTCTGGCGATGGTCCAGGCCGCGATCGCCGACAATCCGGCCTTCGAGGCGAGTCCGATGGAGATCGAGCGGGGTGGGATGTCCTATACGGTCGACACCCTGGAGGCGCTGCGCGCGACGCTGGACGGCCAGCGCCTGGCGCTGATCCTGTCGGCCGAGTCGTTCGCCGGCCTGGCAACCTGGCGCGAGCCCGAGCGGGTCCTGGCCCTGGCCGACCTCATCATCGCGCCGCGCGACGGGTATCCCGAGGCCGACACGGATCTCGTCGAGCGTTCGTTCCCAGGGGTGGACGCCCGCGTCAGCTATCTCGATGGGCCGCGGATGCGCCTGTCCGCCTCGGACATCCGCGCCCGCGCCGCAGCCGGCCGATCGGTGCGCTATCTGGTCCCGGATGCGGTCGCGGCGTATATCGGCGACCATGCCCTCTACCAGACGGACCGGAGGACCCAACGATCGTGACCGAACGCGCGCTCCCGAGCCATGCGCTGCCCAGCGCCGACGGCCTGCCGCAGCGCGACACGCCGGCCACGGTGGTCGCCGGCGATCGGGCCGCCCTCGAGCTGGCTCGACGGATCGTCGAGGTGGCCGAGGACAAGAAGGCGGCCGACATCGTGCTGCTCGAGCTCGCCCCGCTGACGACGCTGGCCGACTACTTCGTGATCTGTTCGGGCGGCTCGGAGCGCCAACTCGACGCGATCGCCGACGGGATCATCTCGACGCTGCGCGACGAGAAGCTGCGGCCGATCGGCCGCGAGGGCACGCCGGCATCGCACTGGGTGCTCATCGACTACGGCTCGGTGATCGTCCACATCTTCACCCCGCCCGAGCGCGAGTACTACGGCCTGGAGAAGCACTGGTCGGAGGCGCGCACGATCCTGCGGGTCCAGTAGCCGCGGCGGACACGCCGCCCCGACCGCGGCAGCCGTACTGGGGTATGGGGTACCGACGGGTCATGATTGGGTCGAGCGGCCCATGCCAGCATCGGCGCATGTCCGCTACCCGCGATCGATGCCCCGCTTGTGGTCACCGGCTCATCACGACCCGGTTCGACACCACGTTCCGCTTGCCGGACCGCAGCGAGCGACTGTGCTTCGGGATCCCGGGCGGGCTGTGCGAGGACTGCTCGCAGCTGTACATCGATCCCGATCTCATCGAGCTGCTCGACCTCGGCGAGGGACGCTGCGTCTTCGCCATCGAGAGCGACCTCGTCGTGCAGGAGCAGGCCTGGTCGTCGGCCGAGTGATCGCCTGACGGACGGCGCGGTCCCGGGGTCAGCCGGGGCCGACCGACCGGGCCGGGCGCGTCGCGTGATCGCGAACCCACAGCGTGAAGGCCAGGCGTCGCTGCGCGAGGCCCGCCTCCGAGCCCGGCGCACCCTTGACCATCGCGTCGAGCTCGACGAGGCCCTCGAGCGCGGCCCGCAACTCCGCCAGGCTCCACAGTCGACCCTGCGTCTGCATCTTCTCGGCGACGTACGGGTGCAGGCCGGTGGCCGCCACGACGTCAGCTGGCTGCTGGCCGGCGGCGAACCGGTCGCTGACCTCGATGAGGTCGCGGACCCGCCGGTGGAGCGCCGCCAGGATGACCGGCTCGGGCGTGGTGACGAGCAGCCGCTCGAGGGCGTCGGTCGCAGCGTCGGCTCGTCGCAGCCCGACGGCGTCGGTCAGCGCCCAGACGGACGACGGCGTCGTCTCGGCCACGAGATCGCGAACATCCTCGGTGGTGATCGGCCCGCCATCGAGGGCGTGCCGCAGGGCGAGCTTGTCGAGCTCGGTCGAGGCGATCCGGCTGAGTGAGCGCCGGTCGACGTCGCCCTCGGTGATGCGGCTGCCGAGCCGCTCCGCGAGGTCTCGTGCCGCCCCGCTCGCGAGGGCGATGCCGCGCTCGCGGGCTTCGGCCTCGATCCACGTCCCGAGCGACGCCGGTTGCGGGGCCCTGGCCCCGACGATCCGTCCGCCCGCTGCGCCGACGGCGTCTGACAACCGCTTCGAGCCAGGGCCCTTGGCACTGGATCGCGACGCCTCGACGAACACGACCGCATTGCCCGCCGCCAGGCTGGCCAACGTCGCGACCGTCCGATCGCGCAGGTCGTTGCGCCGGGTCAGCGGACCGGGATTGGCCACCACCGCCAGCGTCCCGCCGCCGAACATGGTCGCCGTGGCCAGGCGCTCGTGAAGCCGGGCGGCGTCCGCCGCGGCCGTCATCACGGTCACGGGCAGGTCCCACCGCTCGAGCGGTGCGCCGAGGTCTGCCACGAGGGCCGTGGCGAACCGGGCGACGAGCCGCTCCGCGACCAGCTCATCGTCACCCCAGATGTACAGGACGGGCGCGACCATCAGGCCCCGGCGGCTGCGGCCCGCAGGGCGGCGCCGGTCCACGCCAGGCGGACGACGTCGACCGGCTCGATGCCGGCCGCCCGGCACACCTCCGTCTCGAGCTGCGCTGCCCGGCTGCGGACCGCTCGCCAGGTCACGTCGTCCCAGCCGCCCGGGTAGCGGCGCCGCCACGAGGCGAACCGCGCATCCATCGACTCGAGGCGTTGACCTGCCCGCTTGTCGGCGTACGCGATGACGCGTTCCTCGCGGCTGGCGAACGCCGCCCAGCGTCGATAGGCATCGCCGTCGGCAAGGCGGGTCACGGGATGGCCGGCGACCGGGCGGGCCAGTTCCGGATGGCCCCGCTCGGTCAGCCAGGCGGCCGAACCGTAGCCGTGGGGGAGGGTCCGGGCCGGATCGTCCGAGGGCAGGATCTTGTCGACGTCGTGCAGCAGACCGGCCGCCTCGACCGCGGCACGGTCCACGGCGATGCCCCTCGCGGCGATCCGCTGGGCGAGGAAGGCTGCCACCTCGGCGACCGCTCGCGCGTGCGCGACGAACCACGTCGGCGGATCCAGGGACGAGAGCAGGGCAGCCGCGGCGATCCGGCCGGGAACGGTCATCGTCTCGATGGTACCCGAGTGGACGGGCCTGCCTGGCCGCGGCGGCCTCGCTCGGGCGGGGTGGCACCCTCCCGGTCGAGGCACGCGCCTGGGCGGCCGTCAACGGGATGCCACACAGGAACGGTCGCGGACCGTTGAGGCCCCGGCCGTCGACGGACGCGATCGCCGGCGCGGCCGATGACCCCGGTCGAGCCGCAGCGGCCTCATCGCGTGGCTGCACGCGCACGGTCAGGCCGCGGGCCGCGAAGGTCACCGTCACCGTGCCGTCGCGATCTGTGCGGTAGACCCTGGCCCCGGCGGCGGTGAGGCGGTCCATCGTCGTCCTGGCCGGATGGCCGTACGGGTTGCCGACCCCGGCCGAGGCCACCGCGATCACCGGCCGGACGGTGTCGACGAACGGCTGCGTGGTCGCCGTTCGGCTGCCGTGGTGGGCGACCTTGAGCAGATCGAGCCGGGGCAGTCCGTCCGCCAGCAGACGCGGATCGATGTCCTGCTCCACGTCCCCCGCGAGCAGGAACCGACGATCGCCGATGGTTCCAAGCAGGACGACGGACACGTTGTTGATACCGGTGCCCGTGTCGGTCGGCTCGCTCGGGACACGGCCGCGGATGGGCCACAGGGCGATCATCGAGATGTCGTCCACGGTGAGCCGATCGCCGGCGGCGATGCCGGCTCGCTGCGGGGCGCTCTCGCCGACCAGGCGCGCCGACCACGCCGCGTAGCCCGGTCCTGGTCCCCGCATCCCGGGCTCCAGCACGCGACCGACCCGGTAGCGCGCCAGGAGCAGTGCCAGCCCAGCGACGTGGTCTTCGTGCGGATGGGACAGGATGACGACATCGATCCGCCGATCCCATGGCGGCAGGCGTCGATCGAGCTCCACGAGCAACCGATCGGGGTCGGGTCCACCGTCGACCAGCAGTCGCCCGCCGCGGGACCCTTCGACCAGGATCGCGTCGCCCTGCCCGACGTCGAGGATGCTGATCCGCGCGACACCGACCGGACGACTCACGACGACCCCGCCCGAGACGACGACCGCGGCGGCCAGGGCGAGGGCCAGCGACCGGCTCCGTCCGGAGATGCCGGTCGAGGTCGCGCCATGCCCCGCTCCGAGGGTCGCTGTCCCACTCGTCGTCGAGTTCGAGGCCCGCGCACCGCCGCGAGCCTCGGCCCGTCCACGCCGACGCTGCCGCCAGGCGAGGACCAACCCGACGACGACCGCACTGCCGACCCCCACGCCGGCACCGACCGCTGGCTCGAACGCGACGCTCGCCATCGGCAACCCGGCCGCGGCACGAACGAGCCCGATCATCAGGCGGAGGGCCACCCAACCGGGTACCGCCAGCAGCGCCCCGAGTGCCGGTGGCGCACCCAACCCCACCGCCAGGCCACCGACCAGCGCGACGAGACCGGCGGCCATCGCCGGAGCGACGAGCGGCACGACCAGCAGGTTGATCGCCGGCGCGATGAGCGCGAGGCGCCCGAATGCAGCGAGCACGACGGGCAACGTCGCAGCCTGCGCAGCCAGCGACACGCCCATGGTCTCGACCAGCCAGCGCGGCAGCCGCCCCGCGGTCCAGGTGTCGAGCCGAGCCGTCAACGGCGTCGCCCACGCGATGAGTCCCGCGGTCGCCAGGCTCGACAGCTGGAACCCGGCATCGCCGACGAGGGCGGGGTCGACCGCGAGGAGCACGACGATCGCCCATCCGAGCGCCGCCGCCGCTCGGCCGCTGCGGCCCGATTCACGAGCGACCAGGACGACGCCCGCCATCGCCCCGGCGCGAAGGACCGATGGCGACGCCCCGGCGAAGGCGATGTAGGCCGCGATCGCGACCGCCGTGACGATGGCCCTTCGCCGACGGCCGATCCCGCCGGCGATGGCTGCGATCGCCGCGGCGACGATGGCGATGTTCCACCCGGAGATGGCGACGACATGACTGACGCCGGCGGTGGTGAAGGCGGCCGCCACGTCTCGATCGACCCGATCCCGCAGGCCGATGAGGATGCCGGCGGCAAGGCCGGCCTCCGGCTCGGGCAGGCCGATCGTCAACAGGTCACCCGCCCGCCGCCGCCAACCCTCGAGGATGGTGCCGGGGTCGGTCGGGCGCTCGACGAGCGCGAGCGACCGTGCGTCCAACGTGCCCCACGCCCCGAGACGTTCGAGATAGCGCCCGTACGGGCTGTCGGGTCGTGGCCGCACCCGACCGGATACCTCGACCCGATCGCCGGGTTCGACCGTGGGGTAGCGAGGCAGGTTGGCAGCGAGACGGAAGCCCGATCCGTCCGTGGCGATCGTGCGGAGGGTGGCGACCTGGTCGCCGTCACGTGGCGACCCGACCGACTCCACGGCCATCCGCCACGGGCCGGACCCCTCAGGTATCCCGACCAGCGGGGCGGCGGCGGGTGCCAGCAGTGACCGGATGACGATCGCCACCACGCCGACGGCCAAGGCCAGGACGGGACGGTGACGATCCGGGCTGATCCATGCCGCCGCGGTCGCGGATGCGATCGCGAGCAGGAGCAGTCCGAGGACACGACGGTCGTCCTGGGCGACGCTCAGGGCCCCCAGACACGCACCGACCGCCAGCCATCCACTGCGCGGCATCAGCGCACCGTGAGCAGGTCTCGCAGCTTGTCGAACGTCTTCTCGCCGAGCACGCCGCGTGTTCGAAGCTCATCGACCGTCGCGAACGGTGCCTCCTCGCGCGCCGTGATGATCTTCTGGGCGGTGGCCGGCCCGACGCCTGGCAGCTCCTCGAGTTCCGCCTGGCTGGCGACGTTCACGTCGAGCGGTCCCGATCCGGCCGGCGCGCCTGCCCCCGAGCCGCCGGATCCCGTCGACGCGCCGACGTCCGGATCATCGCGTGACGGCACCCGGACCTGGTCGCCGTCGTGCAGCGGGGCCGCGAGATTGAGGGTGGAGCTGGTCCGGAGCGTGTCGACCCGTGCCCCGTACCCGCCGGCGGCGCTGACCAGATCGGCGACCCGGGACCCGGCAGGCAGGCGGTAGACACCGGGCTTCCCGACGGCCCCGACGATCTCGGCGACGAGCTCGCCCGTGGCGCCGTCGCGACCGAGGGTGGCAGCGTCAGGCGCGCCGGCGGCACCATCCACGCTCGATAGCGGCGAGGCGCCGTCCACGACGATCGCGGGATCCGTACCGCCGAGCATGATGACCGCAGCGAAGCCGCTCGCCGCGATGGCAGCCAGGGCCAGTCCAGCCAGCCCGATCCGCGTCGCATCGAGCCGGGTCGGCTTCGGGCCCAGCGTGCCCGAGGCAGCGTCCTGGGCGGGAGTCACGGCGCCTGCGGCGGTCGTCCCGCTCGGGGGCGCATCGATCACCCGCCACGGCGGCGTCGAGGTCGGTGCCATGTGGTCGCTCCACGGCGGGCTTGGCGTGACCGGCCGCGGTCGAGCCGACGTCCCAGCCACGTAGGGGGCACTTCCGACGCGGCGGGGACGTCTGCCCGGACTGTAGTGACGGGCGCTTATCTGCGGCTTATCTGGTCAGACCAGCCCAACGGGTCAGTCGGGTCGAACCAAGGAACCACCGACGACGGGCACTGCCCCCCGTAGGATCGAGCGATCGACCTGCAGCGAGGGGAACGCCCAGTGACGCCGTCCGCCATCGCACTCAAGGTCCCAGTGGCCGTCAGCCTCGTCGTCCTGGTGGTTGTCGGACTGCTGCTCGTATTCGGGCCGCCGTTGAAGGTAGACAAGACCTCGTCGCCCTTCGCCATACCGCCCCGCACGCCTGCGACTTCGACGTGAACGGCCTCCGCGTCGTGGCGACCGTGGCTGGTTTCGCGCTGGGAGCGCTGCTCGCCGTCGCCATCTTCCACACCGAGGGCGGGTTGTTGCCATCGGTCGGTGACTGGCGGGTGCCTGTCACGCTCCCGGCGGCTGAATGGCAGGTGATCCTGTCCGGTGCCGTCGGAGCCGTTATCGCCTGGGCGGCGGTTCGCTGGTGGAGCCGACGCGCGCGAAGCAGTTGACCGACCTGCGCGCCCCGCTCGCCATGAGCGACGTCGACCGTCCGATCCTCGGTCAGGTCCGCTCCCAGTCGACCCAGCGCGTCCCGTTCCACCAGCGGTGCCAGATCCCGCCGTCGCGACCCGGCGCGAAGACATCGATCCGGTCCGCGCCCCACGACGATGCGGCGGGCGTGCCGGTCAGCTCGCCGCCGAGCGACTCCCACGGGTGCCACGCCGCTCCGTCCCAGTAGCGGTTCCACAGCGCGCCGTCGTCGAAGATGGCGAAGACCTGCAGCTCGTCGATCCCCCACGCGGTCGCCGCCGGCGGGGAGGCGAGGCGGCCCCCGAGCGACTCGGGCGCCGACCACGAGCCGGACAAGAAGACACGGTGGACGAGGCCTGCGTCCTCATCCACCGTGAACAGATCGATGCGGTCCGGACCCCACGACACGGCGGCGGTGGCGGGGGGCGTGGCATGCTCGGGCATGCCGGCAGATTACTTCCCGGCTGTCAGGGCGCGACCGAGGTCGTCGGCGACGCGCGTGTCGAGTCGGCGGGTGGCCGAGGCACTTGCCCGGCTGAGACCCGCGAGGGTGTGGGCAAGGCCGCGCCGCACGGCCGAGGGACGGCGTGTATGGCCGGCTCGGGCGAGCATGACGAGTTGCTCGTCGCGCGCCGCGGAGGCTCGCTCGGCCGCGAGGTCGAGGGCGAGGAAGCTGTAGAGGAAATGCATGGGATTCCTTCCGGGAGATACCGGTCTAGCGTGCGTGCGTGTCAGGGAGGCGGTCTCGGGAGTCGGCGCCCAGCCGGATCGAGCTGGTACCCAATGCGATCAGGCCGACGACCACCACGAGGAGGATGACGATGGCTTCCATGTGGCCGATCCTTCCGTTCGACTGCTGCGGGCCGTAACCCGTCTTCGATGGCTAATCAGTTACTACTGAGAATCTACAGGCTTGCGCGTAACCTGTCAACTGGACTAAAGTGGTTATTGCGATGACAACAGCAGCTGCACACCAGGGAAACGGCGGGCACGCCCACGACGTGAGCCTCGACGACACGTTCGCCTTCCTCAACACTGACGATCTCGACAACGGCGAGCGGTTCGAGCGCTTGCCCACGCTCGATGACGCCCTGGCCTGGTTCGTGGATCGGGGCGTCATCCACGCCGAAGGCTCCGATCGGGTCCACGCCCAAGCGGACGCCCAGCCGAGCTTGGCGGTACGTGACCTCGCCCGTGTGCATGCCGTGCGTGCCGCGCTCCGCGAGGTGGCCGATTCGGTCGCCGAGCAGCGAGCGCCGCGCATCGGCGCACTCGACACCGTCAATCGCGCGTTGCACGCGCGCCAGGTCATCGAGCTGCTGCCCGCGCCCGACGGCGTCGCGGTCGACCACCGCCACGTCGGCGATCCGATCGACGACGCCCTGGCGCGACTGGCCGACCCGCTCGTCGTCGAGTTGACGGCCGGCCACCCCGAGCGCATCCGGATCTGCGACAACGATCGCTGTCGCTGGGTCTTCTACGACACCTCACGGACGGGTCGCCGTCGCTGGTGCGACATGACCACCTGCGGCAACCGAGCCAAGGCGGCTCGCCATCGCGCCCGGGCGAAGGTCGGCGCCGACGGCGACGCCGCCTTCGAGGCAGCACCGCCGATCTGAGCGTCCTTTCGGCGCGGAGTGCTTATCCGCGCTCGAGCAGCGGGCGCACTTCGGTCGCGAAGCGGGTCATCGATTCCTCGTCGTACGGCGCCGGGAAGCCGGCGATGAGATGGCGATACCCGATGTCGAGGAACGGGGCGAGTTTCTCGGCAACATCCTCAGGTGTGCCGATCGGCTGATCGCGCCACACCGGGGCGTCGCCGTTCGTGGCCGCGACCTGGCGTTGGATGCGCTCGGCCTCCGCACGGGAGTCGCGGATGATGACCGTGCCGAGGCCGGTCGTCCGTTCGATCTCCGCCGGATCGCGCCCGACGCTCTCGCAATGCTGGACGAGGATCGCATCCTTGCTGCGGACGTTGTCGATGCCGTCGCCGATGTTGCAGGCATCGCCGTAGCGGGCCACGAGCTTGAGCGTGACCTTCTCGCCGTCGCCACCGATCAGCAGCGGCAGGTGTGCCTGGATGGGTGGCGGATCGTTGCGCACGGCGCGCACGGCGTAGCGCGGGCCGGTGGCCGTCGGCCGTTCACCGTGGAGCATCCCGCGCATGATCGGCAACGCCTCGCCGAGCCAGCGCAGGCGCTCCGGGAAGCCGTCCCCGAAGGCCAAACCGTACGCCTCGTGCTCGGTCTCGAACCAGGCCGCGCCGATGCCGAGGATCGCCCGCCCGTTCGAGATGTGGTCGAGCGTGGTGGCCATCTTCGCGGTCAGCGCCGGCTCCCGAAACGTGTTCGCACCGACCATCAGCCCGATCCGGATCCGCTCCGTCGCCTGCGCCCAGGCAGCCAGGGTCAGCCACCCCTCGAAGATCGGCCCCTCGTGGCTGCCGACGATCGGGTACAGGTGGTCCCACGTCCAGAGACTTGTGTATCCAAGCTCGTCGGCTCGGATCCCGGCCTGGAGGAGCGACGGCCAGTCGGTGTACTGGTTCCAGCACAGAGCACCGATCTTGATCTCAGTCACGTGGTCCTACTTCCATCGAACTTGCACTGGGGTCAACTCACCCGTTTCGTGGTCCCAGAAGCGCACCACATCATCGGCCGGCGAGAGGACGAGGTAGTCGCCGCCGCCATTGTCGGCGATGGCGACCCAGCGCTCGGGCAATGCGTCCGGCCAGTCCCGCCGAAACGCCTCGTTCTCGCGGAGGATGTGATTGGCGGTCCGACCCATCGTCTTCCAGTTGGTTGAATCCCATACCGGGAAGAGCGTCCAGGTGTCGCGCATCGCGCGGATCTCGCCACCATTCTCGCGGATGAGCCGGGTCCGTTGCGCCTCGGGGAGCGTGCGACCAAGGACTGCCTCGGCAGCGGCAACCAGTTCCTCACTTCCTGCAAAGGCCATCGGGCCGACCTCCACCACGCGTCGGGGCTGCGTGGTCCCAGGTCCAAAGGCTCGAGGAACCCAACTCGTCAGCCCGGATCCCGGCTTGGAGCAGGCTGGGCCAGCCCGTGTACTGGTTCCAGCAGAGCGCACCGATCCGCACGTCAGTCATGCGAGCAAATGTATGGCCGTCGCTGACCAGGCGGGTCGCCCGCAAACGCCTACGCTGTGCCGGCAGAGAGTCGGGGATACAGGACGGAGTGGTCGTTTCATGAGCGCCGAACCGATCGTCTTCTGGGGGCCGGGTTCAGAGTGGTTCTGGACCATGCTCCAGTTCGTCGTGGTGGCAGTGACTCTGGTCGGGATCTCCTACCAGTTCCGCCTGCAGCGCGCCGCCAATGCCTTTGAGCATCTCAACCGGATGGGCGAGCAGTTGGATTCCGAGCAGATGCTCCGAGCGAGGCTGGAGGTGGCTCGTGCGCTCGTGGCCGGCGCGGAGACTCCCCAGGGCGCATTGTTCCTGATCGGCAACTACTGGGACAGCATCGGAAGCCTTGTTCGCGAACGGCACGTCGATGAGCGCCTGGTGTCAGAGACGCTTGGTGGGGCGGTCACCATTTGGTGGATTGCCCTCTCAGAGGCGACGGGCCGAATTCGCAAGGAGCGGATGGATCCGACGGTCCTCGCCAATTTCGAGTGGCTGGCGAAGCGGGTCAGCGGCGATGACGCGAAGTCAGGTGCCGCGCCCGTGTACGACAAGACGGCCGCGCTACGCATCTTCGAAGCTGGGATCCCAAGCCTGGTCGACCGGATCCGGATGGCGGAGGAATCACGCATGGTGCCCGAGCGCCGGGCGCCTCGATCTCGCCGAGCTGCCTCCGTCGAGTAGGTATTCGATCCGGCCGAAGCGCTCGCGCCATCGCTCGGTGTTCGCGGCCTCACGCATCGCGAGTCGGCCTTCGCACTCGCTCTCACGAACGAGCGGAGCGCGGGCCAGTCCGTGTCCTGGTTCCAGCAGAGCGCACCGATCTTGACCTCGGCCATGACTTCTCCGGGCGGTTCAGGGACAGGGGCTGGTCGCTGGTCCCAGCGCGGGGAGCACTGCCGGGTCGAATGGTCCCACCGACATCACCACCCGCCCGCACGCCAGGTCCTGCCATTCGGCCATCGGCATCGAGCCATCGATCGCTGCATCGAACATCGAGCGGGTACCGATCAGGCCGACCAGGGCAGCGCCGTTGGCTGACCGGGCCTGGATGGAGGTGGTCAGGTCGTCGAGCGCGAACGGCAGTGCGGCCGTGGTGTGCGGCGCCACGGTGCCGATCCACGTCCCGTTCACGTCGAGGGCCAAGGGCACGTCCGTGCCGTTCTGCAGCGTGACCAGCGTCGTCGCT
Organism: Candidatus Limnocylindrales bacterium; assembly: GCA_035692005.1. Lineage (GTDB taxonomy): Bacteria > Chloroflexota > Limnocylindria > Limnocylindrales > CSP1-4 > SPCO01. The sequence continues at coordinate 62,081 of DASSII010000136.1, forward strand.
CCGAGCATGCCGCACCCGCTGAGGGTGACGGCGAGCGCGGCAGCGAGCAGCGCAGTCGGGATGGCCCGTCGCCTCACCCGTCGCGCAGGACGATGTTGATGAGCTTGCCGCCGCCGGCCGCGATGATCCGGTCGGGGGTCCGGCCGGCCAGCAGGGTCGCGATCTTGGGACTGGACAGGACCTCGGCCTCGATCTGGGACGGGGTCGCGTCGGCTGCCACGATGACCTTGTCGCGCAGCTTGCCGTTGACCTGGACCGGGACCTCGCGGACGGACACCGCGGTCGCCGCCTCGTCCACGACCGGCCAGGCCTCCAGATGGATCGAGGTCCACGGCCGCCCCGCCGCCTCGGCCCGACGCGCCCAGATCTCCTCGGTGAGGTGCGGGGCAGCGGGCGCCAGCATCAGCATCAGCAAGCGGACCGCCTCGTCCCAGGCCGCGTCGCCGGCCAGCGTGGTGCCGCGGTAGCGGAACAGCGTGTTGGACAGCTCCATCAGCTTGGCGACCATCGTGTTGAAGCGGAACGCCTCGTAGTCCGCGGTGACGTCGCGCAGCGTCCGGTGCGCTGCGCCCCGGATGGCGATCGTCGCATCGGCCTCGGTCTCGCCTGACGGCAGGCGACCGGCATCCGGGTCACCGTGCTCGCGCCCGTGCGGATCCGTGGCGATCGTCCACACCCGGTTCAGGAATCGATGGACCCCGCCGATGCCCGTGGCGCTCCATGGGCCGCCCTGATCCCAGGGGCCCATGAACATCAGGAACAGCCGCACGGCGTCGGCGCCGTAGCGCCGGACCAGCTCGTCGGGATCCTGCACGTTGCCCCGCGACTTCGACATCCGCTCGCCGTCGGCGCCGAGGATCTGACCCTGATTGAACAGGCGCCGGAACGGCTCGTCGTCAGCGACCAGGCCGCAATCGCGCATCGCCTTGGTGAAGAAACGGCTGTAGAGCAGGTGCATCACGGCGTGCTCGGCGCCCCCGGTGTACTGATCGACCGGTGTCCAGCGCTCGGCCGTGGCGGGATCCACCGGGCGCTCGTCATCGTGCGGCGACAGGTAGCGGAACCAGTACCACGATGAGTCGACGAAGGTGTCCATCGTGTCGGTCTCGCGTCGGGCAGGGCCACCGCAGCGTGGGCAGTCGACGCGCAGGAAGGCCTCGTCGTGATCGAGCGGGTTCGAGCCGCTGCCCTTGTAGTCGACCGTCTCTGGCAACCGGACCGGCAGGTCGCTGTCGGGCACGGGCACGATCCCGTCGCGCTCGCAGTAGATGACCGGGATCGGCGTGCCCCAGTAGCGCTGGCGGCTGATCAGCCAGTCGCGCAGCCGGTAGGTCACCTTCGGTTCGGCACTCCCGGCTGCCGCGAGGCGGGCAACGATGGCAGCGCCCCCCGCGTCGGCCGGCATCCCGTCGAACTCGCCACTGTTGACCAGGCGCTCGTCGGCCGCATGGGCGACGTAGGCGTCGTCCATCGGTGCATCGGCCTCGGTCCCCGGCGCGGCGACGACCCGGCGGATGGGCAGCCCGAACTGGCGAGCGAACGCGAAGTCGCGTTCGTCGTGGGCGGGCACCGCCATGATCGCGCCGGTGCCGTAGCCCGACAGGACGTAGTCGGCGATGAAGATCGGGATCCGCTCGCCGTTGATCGGGTTGATCGCCTCGGACCCGAGCGCGACGCCGGTCTTCTCCCGATCGGTGGACAGTCGGTCGATGTCGGTCTTGCGACGGGCCTGGTCGATGTATGCCGTCACGTCGAGCGCACGGTCCGGCGCCGTCAGCTCGCCGACCAACGGGTGCTCGGGCGCGAGCACCATGAACGTCGCCCCGAACAGGGTGTCCGGCCGGGTGGTGAACACGCGCAGGGTGGCGCCGCCCGGGTGATGGTCCGCCGCTGCCGTCGCGAAGTCGATCTCGGCGCCCTCCGATCGACCGATCCAGTTGGTCTGCTGGATGCGGATCGGCTCGGGCCAGTCGATGCCCTCGAACGACAGCAGCTCATCGGCGTAGGCGGTCGTTCGCAGGTACCACTGTTCCAGGTCGCGTTTCTCGACGAGTGCGCCGCACCGCCAGCAGTGGCGATCGGCGCCCTCGACCTGCTCTCGCGCGAGGGTCCCGTCGTTCGGGCACCAGTCGACCGGCGACTTCTGGCGATAGGCCAGGCCGCGTTCCAGGAACTGCAGGAACAGCCACTGGTTCCAGCGGTAGTACTCCGGGTCCGCGGTGACGACCTCGTGCTTCCACGAGAAGGTGGCGCCCATCGTCCGGAACTGGCGGCGCATGTTGTCGATGTTCGACATCGTCCAGGTGAACGGGTGGATCCCGTTCCGGATGGCCGCGTTCTCGGCCGGCAGCCCGAACGCGTCGAAGCCGATCGGGAAGAATACGTTCAGACCGTGCATCCGCCGGAATCGGGCGATGGCGTCGGTCGGCGTCACGATGTACCAGTGGCCGATGTGCAGGTCGCCCGACGGATACGGGTACATCGTCAGCAGGTAATGGCGCGGCTTCGTGTCGTCCGCCAGATCCGTCTCGTACAGGCCGAGCTCGGCCCAACGCGCCTGCCAGCGCGGCTCGACCACGGTGGGGTCGTAGCGCTCGACGACGGTGCGGCTGTCGGCGGTCTCGGTCACGGGTCCTCTCGTCGGTCGGTGCGTCGGTCGCCGGAGACGGTTCACCCCCCGCCGTCGGCGAGGGGTGATGGTCGGCGGTGCGGCACGTATCTGGTGGAGCTACGGGGACTCGAACCCCGGACCCCCTGCATGCCATGCAGGTGCTCTTCCAGCTGAGCTATAGCCCCACGGAGCCGGGATTGTAGCAGAGGGTCCGGGTCGGGCAGGGCCACGCGCCAGGAGCAGCGCGGTCGCTCGATCGGCCAGTCACTGATGCAGGGGTGTCATCATCTCGCGGTGACCGAGTTCGACCTGCTCCTGCTCGGAGGCACCGTCATCGACGGCAGCGGGGCGCCGCCGCGGCGCGCCGACGTCGGCGTGCTGGGTGACCGCGTACTGGCGATCGGCGACCTCGGATCGGTCCCGGCCCACGACGTCGCGGAGCTGGTCGACGTCAGCGACCAAGTGGTCGCGCCAGGCTTCATCGACCCACATGGGCACTCCGATGGTTCGCTGTTCCTCGATGGCGCGCTGATCAGTCACCTGCGACAAGGGTTCACCACGCAGCTGTCGGGGAACTGCGGTGAGTCGCTCGCTCCGATCACCGATGTCGGACGCGAGGTCGTCGAGCTCGCGCTGCGGCCGAACGAGCTGGTCGCCCGCTGGCGGACGTTCGGCGAGTACCTCGACGCGGCGGACGCGGAGCCGCTCGGGCTGAACGTCGCGTTCCTCGTCGGTCACGGGACGGTCCGCGGCTCCGTCCTCGGGTCGGAGGCCCGGCCGGCCACCGACCTCGAGCGCCAGTCGATGAACCGCTCGGTCGAGGCAGCCATGGACGCCGGCGCCTTCGGCTTGTCGACCGGTCTGATCTACGCCCCCGGGATCCACGCGGCAGCAGATGAGGTCGCCGCGCTCGTCACGGTCGCCGCCCGGCGCGGGGGCCTGTATGCGACCCACCTGCGCAATGAAGCCGCTGGATCGTTCGAGGCGCTGGACGAGGCGATCGCGGCCATCCGTGCGGCGGCCGACGCCGGCGTCGAGGCGCCACGTCTGCAGGTGTCGCACCTCAAGTGCGGTGCGCGTTCGGTGTGGGGTCGCGCGGCGGAGGCGGTCGCGGTGCTGGAACGGGCTCGCGCGGACGGTCTCGATGTCGCCGCGGACCAGTATCCGTATACCGCCGCGGCGACGACGCTGGCGACCGTCCTGCCGCCCGAGCTGCTGGGGCTCGGCGTCGAGGATTGTGTCGCGGCGCTGGCCGACCACGAGGTTCGCTCGCTCGTCCGGGCCGAGATGGAGCGTGGCATCTCGGGCTGGGAGAACGTCGCGCGGGATCCCGGCTGGCAAGGGATCCGGATCGCCCACGCCGCGAGCCACCCCGACTGGGCAGGCCGCTCGCTGGCGGACATCGGGTCGGACCTCGGAGCCGACCCGGCGGAGGTCGCCTTCGACGCCCTGGTCGACGACCGACTCGACGTATCGGTGGTGATCGACTGCATGGCCGATGCCGATGTCGAGACGATCATGCGCGTTCCCTGGATCGCGGTCTGCACCGATGCCCAGGGTCGGCGGCCGGGACACCCGATCCTCGACGCCGGACGTCCGCATCCACGGACCTACGGCAGCACCGCCCGGATCCTCGGCACGTACGTGCGCGAGCGGGGCGTCCTCCCGCTTGAGGTCGCGGTCGCCAAGCTCACCGGCGTGCCGGCCGGCCGTCTCGGCCTGCGCGATCGTGGGGTGCTGCGCGAGGGTTCGTTCGCCGACATCGTGGTGTTCGACCCGACGACGGTCGCGGACGTGGCCACATACGACCAGCCGGCTCACCATCCGACCGGCATCGAGCAGGTGGTCGTCAACGGCCAGCTGGTGGTGCGCGACGGGACGGAGACCGGCCAGCGCCCGGGTCGCGTGTTGCGGCGGGGCGGATGAGCGGACGGCGGAGCATCCGGCGAGCGGCGGGTGTCGCGATGGAGGCCCCCGCGATCGCACCGCTGGCTGGCGGGCCCCTGCCGTACACGCTCCGCCATTCCCCGCGGGCACGCGGGCTGCGGGTCGTCATCCACCCCGAGCGGGGCCTCGTCGTGACCGTCCCCGCGACGCGCGACGGACGTCGGGACGGCGAGCGCCGGGCGGTCGACTTCCTCGGGCAACGCGAGGCCTGGGTCCGGCGCCACCTGGCTCGCCAGGCCGACCTCGCCGCGGTCCTTGCCGCCCGCGGCGGCGCCAGGGATGGCGGCTGCTTGCCGTACCTCGGACGCCTGCGACGCGTCCGTGTGGTGCCCGCGGTGTCCGGCGCTCGTCGGTCGGACGTGATCGCCTTCGACGACGAGCTCGTCATCCACCGCCGTCCGCTCGAGCGCCGGACCGACGCGGCGATCCTCGAAGCCTGGCTGCGCCGGGAGGCACGCGTCGCGATCGACGCGCAGCTGGCCGCCCATGTCGACGCGCTCGGCGTCCAGCCGAGCGCAGTCACCCTGCGCGACCCGCGAAGTCGCTGGGGCAGCGCGTCGCGCGCGCGTCGGCTGTCGTTCTCCTGGCGCCTCATCCTCGCGCCGCCGGAGGCGCTCGACACGGTCGTCATCCACGAGCTCGCGCACCTGCGAGTGTTCGGCCACGGTGCCGCCTTCTGGACACTCGTCGCGTCGCGACGAGCCGATCACCGGACCTGGCGGCGCTGGCTGCACGACCACGCCACGGAGCTGCACGGGGCGCTCGGCTAGTGGACGAGACCACTCGCGGGTTCGCTCATCGGGATGACCGTCGAACCGGTCCAGCGCAGCGGGTCCACGTCGAGCTCGTCGTGCGCGCCATCGGCCACTGCGTGCCACAGCGCCAGCACCAGCTCGACATCGACGTCGTCCGGTAGCGCGATCAGGGTGTTGCGGACCGGCGCGAGCAGGACCTTGGGCGTCGTTCCGAGATAGCGCGGCAGCACCTCCGGGACGAGGATCAGCGACGATCCCCAGCCTTGGCCGCTGATGGCGACGACGTCCACGCCCTGGTGATCGAAGCGGTGGATCCGCGGCGGCTCCTCGTCCAGCCGCTGCCGCAGGTTGTCGAGGGCGGTCGCGAGCAGCGTCGCCGTGTCGATGCCCCAACCATCGAACATCGCCGGCGAGACGTGGCTGAACGCCGGTCCGAGGTCGATCCCGAACCCGGTCCACAGTCCGGGCTGGACCTGCACGTAGAGCGGTGCCGCTTCGGGCGGGTACGGATGGTCGACGCGCTTGAGCACGGGCAGGATGCGAGGTGCGAGGTCGGGCCAGGCAGCCAGCGGATCGACCCGCTGCGCCGCGGCGATGACCTGCTCGATGAGGCGGTCGTCCATGCCGCCACCAGGCGTCTGGCGCGGCTTGCCGGCCGTTCGTCGCCGGTCCCTCGCCTTGCGCTGAGCGCGGCGGTCATCCTTGGTCGGTCGCTTCGTCTTCATGACGGGCATGGTGGCGCGCCACGCTCACCTGCCACGTAGCTGCGACTTCACCCGGCATCACCGCGGGCCGCCGACCGCCGTGACGAGATGGTGGAGATGAGGGGACTCGAACCCCTGACCCCCGCGATGCGAACGCGGTGCTCTTCCAGCTGAGCTACATCCCCACGGGCGTCGGAGTGTAGCACGGGGTCGGTCGATCACCGGCCTGCGGCGAGGGTCGACATCCGC
>DASSII010000137.1:0-5955 GCA_035692005.1 Candidatus Limnocylindrales bacterium
GCCGGCAGGTCCTTGATGTCGCCCTTCGGCGTGAACACGAAGACCTGGTCCTGGAAGATGTCGAGCTTGATGCCCTCGACGAACTCGGTCGCGTCGGACTCCGACACGTCGCGTTGCCAGTCCATGAGCTGGCGCAGCCAGGCGAGCTTGGCGTCGTACTCGCGATCGGACTTGGTGCCTTCCTTGTAGCGCCAGTGGGCGGCGATCCCGACTTCCGACACCTGGTGCATCTGGTGGGTGCGGATCTGGATCTCGAGCGGCTTGCCGTCGAGGGCGATGACCGCGGTGTGGAGCGACTGGTAGAGGTTGTTCTTGGGCACCGCGATGTAGTCGTCGAACTGGCCGGGGATCGGGCGCCAGATGCTGTGGACGATGCCCAGCGCGGCATAGCAGTCGCGCACGTCGTCGACGAGCAGACGGATGGCGTAGACGTCGTAGATCTCGCTGAACTCCGCGCTCTTGCGCTGCATCTTCTTCCAGATGCTGTAGATGTGTTTCGGACGTCCCTGCAGGTCGGCCTCGATGCCGGCCGCCGTGAGTCGGGTCTTGAGCTCGTCGATCGCCCGGTCGATATAGCTCTCGCGACCCTTCCGGCGCGTGTCGAGCAGCTTGGCCAGCTCGCGGAACCGATCGGGCTCGAGCGCCTTGAAGGCCAGATCCTCGAGCTCCCACTTGACCTGCCAGATCCCGAGGCGCTCCGCCAGTGGCGCGTAGATCTCCATCGTCTGGCGGGCGATGCGCTGCTGCTTCTCGGACGGCAACCCGTACAGCGTCCGCATGTTGTGGAGGCGATCGGCCAGCTTGATGAGGACGACCCGGATGTCCTCCGCCATCGCCAGCAGCATCTTGCGGATGTTCTCGGCCTGCTGCTGCTCGTGGCTATGGGTGCTGAAGCGGGACAGCTTGGTCACCCCGTCGACGAGGTGGGCGACCTCCGCGCCGAACCGCTCCTCGATGTCGGTCAGGCCGTACTCGGTGTCTTCGGGCACATCGTGCAGCAGCGCGGCCTCGATCGCGACCGGGTCGATCCCGAGCTCGGCCAGGATCTGCGCCGAAGCGATCGGGTGGATGACGTAGGGCTCGCCGGTGGCGCGAGTCTGTCCGGTGTGGGCGTCGACCGCGAGGTCGAATGCGGCGTCCAGCGCCACCAGGTCGGCGGTCGGGTGGTGCTCGACGACCGACGTCTTGAGTGCGGTTCGCAAGAGCTCGAGGTCGACCTGGGCGCCTGCCGCCTTGATCGCCGGGGGGCGACGGGGTCCGCGACGCGCGGGGCTGCCGGTCCGACGGCCGCCGGTCGCAGCCGGAGCGGAGGTGCCGTTGCGCGAACTCGCCCCACCGGTGGCGGCGGGCGTACCGATCGGCGGTGCCTTCGTTGCGGCCGTCTTCGGGATGGCCTTCGACGCGGGCCTGGTCCCGGCCTTGGTCGCGGTCTTGGTCCCGGCCTTGGTCACCGACTTGACGACGGTCTTGGCCGTGCCGGCGGGCGGCCGGCTGGTGGCGGTCGCGCCGGTGGGCGCGGCGCTGGCGGATCTGGGGCGTGGGGTCGTGGCGGCCATCGGCCGCAAGGATAGCAGCGGCCTACGGGAAGCCCATGCTCGCGAGGAGCTCCTCGGCGACCGCCCGCTCGTCCCACGGCCGCGCTCCGTCGGGGCCGATGATCGACCGCTCGTGGCCCTTCCCGGCCAGGACCACGATGTCCCCGGGCCGCGCGGCATCGAACGCCGCGGCGATCGCCGCCCGGCGATCGGCGATGAGCTGGAGTTCCTGGCCGCGACGGCGGCCGGCCGCCTCGGCGCCGCGCGCGATCTGGTCGAGGATGGCGTCGCGGTCCTCACCGCGTGGGTCCTCGTCGGTCACGACCACGAGGCGCGCCCGCTCGCCGGCGATACGGCCCATCTGGGACCGCTTGGCCGTGTCGCGCTCGCCCGCCGAGCCGAACACCGCGATCAGGCCACCGCCGGCGGCCGCCGCGCCCGGAGCCAGCAGGTCGAGCACGGTCCGGAGCGAGGCCGGGCTGTGGGCGAAGTCGACGACGACGCCGAATGGCTGGCCGTGGTCGATGCGCTCCATCCGGCCGGGCACCAGCGCGACGCTGGCCAGACCGGTCCGGACCGCGTCCGGATCCAGCCCGAGTGCGTCGCCGAGGGCCACCACCGCGAGCGCATTGTGGACATTGAACCGGCCGGCCAGCTGGAGCTCGACGGTCGCGCTGCCGGCGGGCGTGTCGATGGCGGCGTGGAGTCCGCGCCCGTCCTCGGTCACGTGGGTGGCGCGCACGTCCGCAGCGGGCTCGGTCCCGTAGGTCACCACCCGCGCGCCGGCGTCGCGTGCGGTGCCGACGAACACGCCGGCTGACGGATCGTCGAGGTTGACGATGGCGGTGGGCCGGACCGGCCGTGGTTTGGTGACCGCCCGTGTCGCCCGCAGCCGCTCGAACAACGACAGCTTCGCGGCGCGGTACGCCTCCCAGGTGCCGTGCAGGTCGAGGTGCTCGTGGGTCAGGTTGGTGAGGATGGCGACGTCGTAGGCGATCGAACCGACGCGGTCGAGCGCGAGGCCGTGGGAGGTCGTCTCGACCACGGCCACCTCGTCGCCCGCATCGACCATCGCGCGCAGCAGCGCCTGCAGCTCGGGGGCCTCAGGGGTGGTGGCATGGACATCGTGCGCCTCGGTGCGACCCCCGATCCGGGTCGCGATGGTGCCGATCATCCCGGTCCGTCGTCCGGCGGCCTCGAGGGCGGCCACCGCCAGGTATGCGGTCGTGGTCTTGCCGTCGGTGCCGGTGATGCCGACCACCGTGAGCCCGTGGGATGGGTCGCCGAACCACCACGCGGCCGCGCTGGCGAGGGCCGGCCGCGCCGCATCGACGACGACCTGTGGCGCGGCGACCCCGGCGACAGGCCGCTCGACGACCACCCCCGCCGCGCCCGCCTCGACGGCCGAGCCGACGAAGTCGTGGCCATCGGCGTGCTGCCCGGCGATGGCCACGAACAGCATCCCCGGCCGGACGGCGCGCGAATCCTGGGTCACGCCGGTCAGCATCGTCGCGCCCACCTCGGTCGGGGCGATGGGACGGTCGTCGAGCCGCGTGCCGCGCAACCGGCCCTCGGCGCGGAGCCGGCCGAGGAGCTCGCCAAGTGGTCGCGACGCGGGGATGGACCCGCCGCCGCCGGTAGGCCCGTGGCCGAGCGGGTCGCTACCGCCCGCCGGGGGCCGGGCGTCGGTCCCGTCCCCCATCATCGGCCGATCGACCGCTGCACCCGGGCGGCGAGCCGTCCGATCGCATACCGTCGCGGCTGGATCACCCGTTCGTGCGCGCCGGTCATCTCGACCCATCTCGCGCCGAACGAACGCTTGTGCTCGTACAGGCCGGCCATCGGGTCCCCGTCGCCAGGTTCGGCGTGGTCGGGCCCGACGTCGACCCCACCGAGGTCCATCTCGGTCGCCCCTTCGCGAACGGCGAGCTGGATCGCCCGCCAGCGCAGGAGGTGCATCACCCCCGGGTGGCTGTCCCGGACGCCCGGCGCGTCCGCGGAGTGCACGGTCGACAGCCGACCACCGTGGCGGTACAGGATGAGGCCGCCGAGTGACCGGTCAGGCTCGGCCCCATCGTGGGCGTCGAGGTAGACCAGCAGTCCGGCCGCTTGCGCGGCCAGCCACCAGTCGATGAACACCTGACGCGGCCCGAACCGGAATCCGCGACGCTGGCCGGTGCCTTCGAGCAGGGTCGCGAAGTGCCCGAGCGCCTCGGGCAGGGGGCGGGATGGCCGCGAGAACAGCGGCTGCTGGTCCGGCCAGCCGGCGCGGTCATGCCGCTCGACGATGACCCCGTCCCGCTCTGCGCCGGCGATCCGCTGGCGAGTGCTCTTGGTGAAACCTGCGCGCACCGCGGCGTCGTCGGTGTCGCGGGCAAGGGCCAGGCTCACGCGGTGGCGCGACGGCTGGATCTCGGGGATGGGCCGGAAGCCGGACACGCGCAGCCCGGCCCCGTACGCCGCGTCGGCGGCCGGCACCTCGGCGTCGGTAGCAACGACCGCCACTCCGCGCGCCGCGAGCCAATCGGTCAGTGCCGCGACGCGGTCGACCGCCGCCTGCCCCGCCCGGGCTGGATCGGCCACGGGTCCGCGCGGCACGTACGCACTGGCGCCGCCGACCCACGGGAACGGACGCAGCAGGACCAGTGCTGCATGCTCGCCGCCGAGGACCACGTGGAGCGGCCGCCATCCAAGCCTGGCCCGCTGCTCGGCCCAGGCCTGCGACTGATAGACGTGGCCGCCGGGCACGTGCACCGTCCGGCGATCCCAGTCGGCGATGTCGGCCGGGGTCGCTTCGCGCAGGTCGATGACGGTCATGCGTCGCCGGCGAACGCCGACGCGTTGCCGCCGTCCGACAGCCCGTGGCGCCGCCGCGCCCACCACACGCGCGCCCGCCCCGCGCTTTCGTACACCGTCCGCCCGACCGGATCGAGGACCATGTCCCACGCCCCGATGTAGCGCACCTCCCGCCCACCGAAGCCGGTCTTGAAATGGGCGATGCCACCGGTCGCGAGGCCCCACAGGTCATAGCTCGTGGCGCCCAGCTCACGCGACGAACGGATCGCCTCCCACTTGAGCAGGTAGTTGGCCCGACTATCTCCGCCGGCCTGGGTCATCCCGCCGTACGGCTCGACGACGCGCGGACCGGCCCGCACGAGGAACAGCGTGGCGAGCGGCTCCCCGTCCGCCGCCCGCGCGAACAGCAGGCGGGCACGGCCGGCCGGGCGGTAGGCCTCCCACACGTCGCGGTAGGCCTGCTCGGTGCGGATGAGGAAGCCGGCCCGGTCGGCCGTCTCGCGATAGATCCGGTAGAACGTGCCGAGCTGGTCGCCCTCCGCGTCGCTGACCGTCACGCCCGCCGAGCGCGCCTTGTTGACGTACTGGCGCCACTTCTTGCGCAGATCGCCCCATAACGCATCCTCGTCCGGCCGGAGGTCGATGACACGCGTCGAGGCGGGCTGGATCGGGGCGGCCGGCCGCCAGCCCGCGTCCCGCAGCGCCCGCCGGGTGGCGCCATCGGGGTCAAGCGCACCATCGCGCTCGATCTCCGGATCGATCCGCAGGTGGGACACCCGTCCGGCGGAGCGCCGCAGGTCGGAGCGGACGGCCTCGCTGAACGCGCCGATGGCCCCGCTCGACCAGGTCGATGCCACCGGCCCACGCGGCGCGTAGGCGAACGCCCATGGCAGTGGGGCGGGGCGGCGGGTGAGGATCTGTGCGCCCATGGCCGTGCCCGCAGCGATGTGATGCGCCGACCAACCGTTGACGGCCTTCACGGTCGCCCACGCACTCAGCTGGAGATACGAGCCTGGATCGCTCGCTTCGACCAGCGCATCCCACGCGCTGCGGTCGGCGGGCTCCGTCACGTGGACGAGCGCGGGCGGCGGAGCGCGTCGACCATGATCCCGACGATAGAGCGCAGCTCGCCGATCCGCAAGGCGAGCGCGGCAACGGCGAACGACAGCCCGAAGGCGGCGCTCACGGTCATGATCACCAGGACCAGGCCGACCAGCCCGGCCCGCCCGACCGTGGTCGGATCGGGCGCGACGGCGCCGCCGACGACCCGATGGGCGACCCAGCCGACGGTGCCCGCGGCGGCCGCCGCGACTGCGGTTCGCCCCGCCACCGATGCCACGGCCGCGAGCCCCAACGGCCCTGCCCGCCGACGCAGGGCGATGACGAGTGCGGCGGCTTCGAGCCAGGCGGCGGCGGCGATGGCCACGGCCAGCCCAGGCAGTCCATACGGCCCGACCAGGACGACCGCGAGCGTGGTGTTGATCACGACCGCGCCGACGGCCGCAAGCACCGGGGTGAGCGTGTCCTGCTGGGCGTAGAAGGCACGGGCGAGGACGGCGATGAGCGCGTGGGCGACCAGGCCGATGAGGAAGGCGAGCAGCGTATCGGCCGTCAGCGTGATCGC
>DASSII010000138.1:0-6087 GCA_035692005.1 Candidatus Limnocylindrales bacterium
GCACGATCAGCCCGACGACGCCGATCGGCTCGCGCAGGGTCAGGTCCAGACCGGGCTTGCTGACCGGGATGGTCTGGCCGTACAGCTTGTTCGCGGCACCCGCGTAGTAGTCGAAGACGAGGCTGGCGCCGATCACTTCGCCGCGTGCGCCGGTGATGGGCTTGCCGACGTTGTGGCTCTCCAGGGACGCCAGCTCCTCGCTGTTCTTCTTGATCAGGTCGGCGAGCTTCGCCAGGGAGCGCCCGCGCTTGCCGGCCGCCCAGCTGGCCCAGCCCTTGCGCTCGTCGAAGGCTGCCTGGGCGGCCGCGACCGCGCGATCGACATCGCTCCGGCCGCCCAGCGGCGCCGTGGCGATGGTCGTGCCCGTGGCCGGGTTGACGATGTCGAAGGTTTGCCCGTCGAGGGCCTCGACCGACTCGCCGCCGATGACCATCCGTGCGGTCGTGGGGGTCTCGGTGCCGGGGGTGGACTGGGATTCGATCGTCATCGGAAGACCTCGGATGGATGCCCACGGCGGGGCGGGGGAGACAGAGGTCGATGATACGCCCGGGCCCGGTCAGGCCCGGGAGGCGTCGTCCGTGCTGCGCACTGGCCGGATCGACGGCGGCAGGTCATCCCAGGTCGTCTTGGCGTCGTCGAAGCCCTCGGCCGCGACGATCGCCGCACCGACGATCCCGGCGTCGTTGCGCAGCTGCGCGGCGACGACCGGCGTCCGACAGGTCAGTCGCGGGATGAACTTGTCGCCGTTCTTGCTGACCCCGCCGCCGAGGATGAACAGCGACGGCCACATGATGTCCTCGATGCGCTGGAGGTGCTCGTCGAGGTCCATCGCCCAGGCCTTCCACGACAGGCCTTTGCGGGTCCGCGCCGCCGATGCCGAGCGACGCTCGGCGGGTCGACCCCGGATCTCCATCTGGCCGAATTCGGTGTTGGGGACAAGGACGCCGTCGTGGAACACCGCCGAGCCGACGCCGGTGCCGAGGGTCAGGAAGATGACCGTGTCCGGGCGTCCGGCGCCGACGCCGAAGCGCATCTCGGCGATGCCGGCAGCGTCGGCGTCGTTGACGATCGCGACCCGGCGCTTGAGTGCCCGACCGAGCCGAACGGCGATGGCGTAGTCGATCCAGCTCGGATCGATGTTGGCCGCCGTCCGCAGGCGGCCCTCGATCGCGACCCCCGGCAGCCCCACCCCGACGGGTACGTCGTCGGCGATGCCGATCGGCTTGACCAGGCGGCGAACGATCCGTCCGATCGAGGCGGCCACGTTCTCGGGCGTCGAAGGGTTCGGCGTCGGCACCCGGATCCGCTCCGAGCCCAGTCGGCCCGAGTCGACCTCGACGACCGCGGCCTTGATGCCGCTGCCACCGACGTCGACGCCGATGGCGATGCGTCCGCCCGGCTTGCCGCCCTCGGCCTCGGTCATCCGCGCACCTCAGAAGTAGTTGACCGTGATGCCGCCGTCGACGACGAGCGAGGCACCGTTCGTCCAGCGCGATTCGTCGGAGGCGAGATAGACGGCCATGTGCACGATCTCCTCGGGCTTGCCGAACCGCCCACTCGGGTTGCGCGCCAGGCGCAGCTGCTTGGCAGCCTCGTCCTTGAGCAGCCAATCCATCAGCAGCGGGGTCTCGACCGGACCGGGGCAGATGGCGTTGGTGCGGATGCCTTTCGGACCGAACTGCACGGCGAGGCTGCGGGTGAGGCTCAGGATCGCACCCTTGGAGGCGGTATACGCGTCCTGCGGTACGGAGCAGCCGACCAGGGCCACGAAGCTCGCGATGTTGATGATCGATCCGCCGCCGCCGGCCTCCATCGCCGGGATCGCGTACTTGCAGCCGAGGAACGGACCGCGCACGTTGACGGCCATCACCTGGTCCCATACCTCGACCGAGGTGTCGGTCACCGAGTGGTCGGCCTCGGGCATGATCCCGGCATTGTTGTAGAGGCAGTCGAGCCGGCCGTAGGTCCCGACGGCGGCGTCGACCATGGCCTTGGCGTCAGCCTCGTTCGAGACGTCGGCGCGGACGAAGGTCGCCTCTCCGCCGTCGGCCCGGATCTGGTCGACGGTCTCCTGTCCAGCGGCTTCGCTGTATTCGGCGACGATGACCTTGGCGCCGTGGCCGGCGAAGATGCCGGCCGCGACTCGGCCCATCCCGCTGCCGCCGCCGGTGATGATGGTGACCTTGTCGGCGAGTCGCATCGCTGCCTCATCCCTCGTGCTGGTCGGTGTGCAGGGCGCCCGATGGCAGCGCCCGCATCCGCTCATCCTACGCGGGCCATCGCGTCCGATGTACGCTCGCGTCGATGTCCGCGGAGTCCGAGCTGTTCGAGGCGATCGACGCCGGCGATGCCGTCCGCGTCACGGCCCTGCTCGGCGACGACCCGGGCCTTGCCAGCGCGCGCGGCGATGACGGCGTGTCGGCGCTGCTTCGGGCCCGCTACCGCTTCGACCGGCCCGTCCTCGAGGCGCTCCTGGCCGCCGATCCGGACATGGACGTGTTCGACGCGGCGGCGCTCGGCCATCTCGACCGGCTCCAGGCCCGACTCGAGGAGGACCCGAAGCGCGCGACTGCGTTCGCATCGGACGGGTTCACGGCCCTTCATCTCGCCGCGTTCTTCGGGAAGGCCGAGATCGCCCGCCGGTTGCTCGACGCGGGCGCCTCGCCGCTGGCCTACGGTCGCAACGACTTCGCCAACCAACCGCTGCACGCCGCCGCCGCGGGCCGCCATATCGAGGTCTGCCGGGTCCTCCTCGCCGCCGGGGCCGATGTCGATGCGGCGCAGCACGGTGGCTTCAGGCCACTGCACGAGGCTGCCCAGCACGGTGACGATGAGATGGTCGAGCTGTTCCTGTCCGCCGGGGCGGACCCGGCCGCGACCGACGGGGACGGCAAGACCGCGGCTGACCGTGCCGAGGCCGCCGGTCATCTCGACGTGGCCCATCGCCTCAGGACCGCCCGGACCTCGCCGCAGCCTTGACCCGTCGTCGCCGGGCTGACTGTCAGCCGATCACTCGGTCAGCGCGAGGCGCGTGCCGCCAGCAGCGCCTCGCGCACGGCCGCGAACTCGATGTCGATGGCGGCGACGCGCCCCGGCAGATCCGGGACCGTACCCGCACGGCCGTCCGCCTCGAGCGCGCGGCACAGCTCGGCGAGGGTCGTCGCCCCGACGTTGACGCTGTTCGACTTGAGCGAATGGGCCGGTCGCACGGCGGTCGCCGCGTCGCCGTCGGCGACGGCCGCCCGCAGGCCGTCCAGCTGGGTCGTGGCGTCGTCGATGAACGTGTCGACCAGCTCGTCGACGAACTCGATGTCGCCCCCGGTGATCTCGAGCAAGCGTTCCATGGCGGCCGGATCGAGGGTCATCGGGCGACCTCCTCGGACGGCGTGGCCGGTGGCGTCCCGTCCGCCATCCCGTTGATGGCGTACGTCGACACGGGGCGGACGAAGCCCTTGAGCGTCCGCTCGCCGGCGGGCGTGCCAACGGCCGCCTCGTCGGCCGCGGCGAACGTGCGCTGGGTGACGAGGATCTCGCCGGGAGCCGCTTCGCCACTGAGTCGCGAGGCGAGGATGATGGCGCTGCCGATGGCCCCGTAGTCGTAGCGTCCCTCGAAACCGATGCGCCCGAGGGTCGCGTAGCCGGTGGCGATGCCGATCCCGATCTCGAGCACGTGCCCGCGTCGACGCCAGTCGTCCGACAGGCTGCTGAACCGCTGGCGCATCGCGACGGCCAGGCCGATGGCTCGCGCCGCGTGGTCCGGCTGGAGCACCGGATCGTTGAAGAACGTCATGAACCCATCGCCGGCGAAGTGCTCGAGCGTCGCTTCGTGCTCGACGATGAGTTCGCCCATCGCGGCGTGGTACGCGCGCAGGAAGCCCAGGACCTCCTCGGGTTCCGCCGATTCGGAGAACCCGGTGAAGTTGCGCAGGTCGCAGAACATGGCGGTGATCTCACGCCGGTGGCCGGCCAGCAGGGCCTCGCCATCGGCGCTCGAGACGAGCGCGGCGACCTGCGGCGAGAGGAAGCGCGACAGCTGTGAGCGCTGGCGATCGATCGTCGCCAGCAGCGCCTGCTCGTTGTCGCGCATCCGCTTCTGGGCCAGGGACGCCTCGATCCGTGCCCGCAGGATCTCCGGATCGACCGTCTTGGGCAGGTAGTCGGCAGCGCCCATCCGGATGCAGCGGGTGACGCTGTCGAGCTCGTCGACACCCGAGATCACGATGACCGGCAGGTCGCGCAGGCGGTCGTCGGCCTTGATCGCGGCGAGCGTCTCGTGACCGTCCATCTCCGGCATGACGATGTCGAGCAGGACGATGTCGATCGCCTCGGCCGACTCGTCGCGCAGTCGGGCGAGGGCTTCCCGCCCGTCGCCAGCCTCTTCCGCTGCGTGACCGATCGAGGTCAACAGGCGGACGAGGAGTCGCCGGTTGAACGGCGTGTCGTCGACGACCAGGACTCGGCCGCCATTCATCGCGCCACGTCCCCGACGTCGTGACGCCGGTCGGCGGCGGCCAGCGCGGCCTGCAGCGCTTCGGGCGCGATCGGCTTGGCGATGTAGTCGTCCATCCCCGCCTCGAGACACGCCTCGCGGTCGCCGTCCATGGCATTGGCGGTCATCGCCACGATCCTGGGTCCCGATCCGCCCGGCCAGCGCCGGCGGATCCGGCGGGTCGCCTCGAGCCCGTCGAGCTCCGGCATCTGGACGTCCATCAAGACGACGTCGTACGGTGATCCCTCGAGCGCGGTGATCGCTTCCGCGCCGTTGCCGGCCACGTCGGCGCGATAGCCCATCCGCTCGAGCAGGCGCAGGGCGAGCTTCTGGTTCACGGGGTTGTCCTCGGCCAGCAGGATGCGCAACGGATGTCGAGCGCCAAGATCGTGATCGACGCCGCGTGCGCTCGATCGGACCGCGACGGCGGTCGGCCCCCCCGCGAGCGCGCTGGCCAGCGTGTCATACAAGGCCGACGGCTTGACCGGCTTGACGAGGAACGCGGCGATGGCCTCGGTCGGACGCTCGTGCACGCCCAGCGAGGAGAGCACCACCACCGCGGTCGCGGTGCCGGCGTCGGTCGCACGGAGTGCGGTCGCCAGGGCGATCCCGTCCAGCTCGGGCATGTGCAGGTCCAGGATCGCGACGTCGAACCGGTCGCCATCCACGGCCCAGCGCAGCGCCTCGCGGGGCGAGCCGGTCGCCTTGGGCTGGAGGCCCCAGCGCTCGAGCAGCTTCGTGACGATCCGCCGATTGGTCGCGTTGTCATCGACGACCAGGGCACGCCGGCCGGCCAGGTCGAGCAGGCGAACCGGTGTTGGCGCGATATCCGCCGTCGCGGCCGCCGCCTGGAAGGTCAGCTGGAACGTGCTTCCGGCGCCGGCAACCCCGTCGCTGGTCGCCGTCAGCGAGCCGCCCATCAGTTCCGCGAGGCGTCGGCTGATGGCCAGCCCGAGGCCGGTGCCACCGTATCGCCTCGAGATCGAGGCGTCGGCCTGGCTGAACGACTGGAACAGGCGGCCCATCGCCTCGGGCGAGATCCCGACGCCCGAGTCGTGGACGCTGAGGCTGACGGCCCAGCGGTCACCGTCGGCCGCCTCCGTGGCGGGCGTACAGGCGAGCTTGATCTCGACGCCACCCGCCGGGGTGAACTTGACGGCGTTCGAGAGGAGGTTCAGCACGATCTGCCGGATCCGGCCCGGGTCGCCGAGGAGCAGCGGCGGCGGCGATGCCGGCAAGGTGAACCGCACCTCGAGGCCCTTGCTCGACGCCAGCGGCCGAACGACGTCAACCGCCCCTCGTACCGTCCTGACCGCGTCGAACGGCACGGACTCCAGCTCGATCCGGCCGGCCTCGATCTTCGAGAAGTCGAGGATGTCGTTGATGATCGTGAGCAGGGCATCCGCGGACGTGCTGATGCTCTCGGCGTAGTCGCGCTGGGTGGCATCGAGCCGCGTCCCGAGCAGCAGCCCGCTCATCCCGATCACCGCGTTCATCGGCGTGCGGATCTCGTGGCTCATCGTCGCGAGGAACGCGCTCTTCGCCTCGTTCGCTGCCTCGGCCGCGGCACGCGCGTCCCTTACCGCGCAGAACAGCCG
>DASSII010000139.1:0-6382 GCA_035692005.1 Candidatus Limnocylindrales bacterium
ACGACGTCGTTGGTCGAGCCGACGGCGGCGAAGCGTTCCTGGCGGGCGATGAATTCGGGCATGGGACAGTCCCGGGGCGCGGTCGCGGTCGGCTCAGCCGGCCGCCGCGACCTCGACCGGTTCGGGTCGCTCGAGCTCGAACGCGGTGTGCAGGGCGCGCAGGGCGGTCTCGAGCTCTTCTTCGGCGATCATGCAGGTGATCCGAACCTCGGACGTCGAGATCATCTCGATATTGACCCCGGCGTCGGCGAGCGTGCCGAACATCCTGGCTGCGTAGCCCGGCGCATTGTGCAGGCCGGCGCCGACGATGCTGACCTTGGCCACGCTCGCGTCGGTGGTCAGCTCACGGGCGCCAAGCTCGCGGACGACCGGTTCGAGCGCCTTCTTGGCCTTGCCGAGCTCGAGCTCGGGAACGGTGAAGGACAGGTCGGTCTCACCACCGTGGCCCACGTTCTGGACGATCAGGTCGACGTTGACGCCGGCCGCCGCCAGCGGGTCGAAGATGCTGCGGGCGATGCCCGGCCGATCGGGTACCGCCACGATGGTCACCTTGGCGACGTTCCGGTCATGGGCCAGGCCGCGGACCTTGTTGCGCTGCTCCACGAGCGGATCCTCCTTGATGAGGGTGCCCGGGGCATCCTCGAACGAACTCAGGACCTCGATGACGACGTCGTTGACCCAGCCGAGTTCGACCGCCCTGACCTGCATCACCTGGGCGCCCTGGTGGGCCAGCTCGAGCATCTCCTCGTAGCCGATCACCGGCAGCTGGCGAGCGGCCGGTACCAACCGGGGGTCCGCGGTGTAGATGCCACGCACGTCGGTGAAGATCTGGCAGCGGTCGGCAGCCAGCGCGGCCGCGAGGGCGACCGCCGTGGTGTCACTCCCGCCCCGGCCCAACGTGGTCATCTCGAGGTCGTCAGCCCCGGCCGCGCGCTGTCCCTGGAACCCGGCGACGATGACGACCTTGTGCTGCTCGAGCTCGGCGCGCACCCGGCGCGGCTCGATGCCGGCGATCCGCGCCCGGCCGTAGGTCCCGTCGGTGGTGATGCCGGCCTGTGGCCCGGTCAGGCTGATGGCCGGCACGCCGAGCGCGTGGAGTGCCATCGACACGAGCGTCGCGCTCTGGTGTTCGCCGGTGGCGAGCAGGACATCGAGTTCGCGCGGATCGGGATCGTCGGTGATGGCCGCGGCCAGGCCGAGCAGCTCGTCGGTCGTGTCGCCCATCGCCGAGACGACCACGACCAGGTCGTGCCCATCCGCCCGCTCGCGCGCGATGCGACGCGAGACGCGCTTGATGCGGTCCGCGCCGGCGACCGACGAGCCGCCGAACTTCTGGACGACGAGGGGGGCAGGCATCGACCGGCATTCTACCCGCCGGGCTGAGCCCGCCCCGGTACGCCGGTCCGGTCGCGGTCTGAAGCGCCCGAGGCGATGGCGGGCATACTGCGACGGCCACCGGCCGCGCGGGACCGCCCGATCCAGAACGAAGGATGACGACCAGGATGTGCTTCGATCACGACAGTCGACCACCGATCGCCCCGATCGCCGGCGGGGCGCTCGACGGGCAGATCGTCGAACTGACCGCGGCGGACGGCAACCGACTGGCCGCCTTCCGCGCCCGGCCCGCTGGCCCGAGCGGCGCGGGCGTCGTGATCCTGCCTGATGTGCGCGGCCTCCACCCGTACTACGAGGAGCTCGCCCTGCGGTTCGCGGAACGAGGCGTCGACGCCCTCGCGATCGACTGGTTCGGGCGAACAGCAGGTGCGTCGAGGCGCGGCGCGGACTTCGAGTACATGCCTCACGTCGAGGCGACCACGTGGGCCGGCATCGCCGCCGACATCGCGGCGGGCGTAGCCGGGCTGCGCGCCGACGGCGTCGGGTCGGTCTTCACCCTCGGGTTCTGCATGGGCGGCCGGATGTCGTTCCTGGCCGGCACGCTGGGGCTGGACCTGGCCGGCGTCATCGGCCTGTACGGGACGCTGTCCGGGCCGTGGCGCAACGACGCGCCCGCCCCACTCGACCTGGCCGCTTCGATCGCGGCTCCCGTGCTCGGCCTGTTCGGTGGGGCCGATGGCGCGATCACCGCCGACGCGATCGCGGCGTTCGACGCGGCACTGACCGCCGCGGGCACCGACCATCGGATCGTCACCTACCCGGGCGCCCCGCACAGCTTCTTCGACCGCAAGGCGGCCGAGTTCGCCGCGGAGAGTGCGGCGGCATGGGACGAGGTGACGGGCTTCATCGAGACGCATCGCGCGCCCGGCTGAGGGTCAGGCAGCGTCGACCAGGTCCTGGTAGGCGGGATGGGTCCGGATGTAGCCGGCCAGGAACGGGCAGCGTGGGATGACCCGCAGGCCGCGCCGCCGGGCGTCATCGAGGACGTGCCGGGCAAGCCGGCCGCCCAGCCCGCGACCGGAGAAGGCGTCATCGACCTTTGTGTGGTCGACGGTCAGGCGATCGCCATCGAGCCGGTAGGTCACGTAGCCCGCCCGCTCGCCGTCGACCAGCAGGACGTACGCCCCGCGTTCGGGTCGGTCGTGGATCTCGATGAGCGGATCGGCCATGGTTCGATGGTAGCCCGCGCGGCCACGGGGCGCGCCGCGGGGTGGGCGGCGCGCCGGCTCGACGGCTCGGGCGCGGCCCTCAGCGCTTGGCGAGCGTCCAGGCCGTCGCGACCAGGACGACGAAGATGACCGCCCAGAAGAGGCCGCCCGGGAGGGCCTGGTTGCCGGCACTGACGATGCCGCGGAGTGCTCCGCCGATCGCGTCGAACGCGCCCGCCATCAGCCCGCTGATCCCGTTGCCGACCGACTGGCCCAGTCCGTCCATGCCCCTGAGTGTCGATGGCCGGTCAACCCGGGCGGACCGCAGCGGACCGCAGCGGACCGCCTGGCCGCACCATCAGCCGGTGGCCACCACCGCCGCCCCGGTATTGCGTGGTTCGACGACGCGGATCACCCCGTCGAGGTCGAGGTCGGCGGCCACCGCCGCGAACGCGCCTTCCACCCGGGTGATGCCGGCCATCGAGTCGACGAACGCGAGGATCGTCGAACCGGCGCCCGACAGGCACGCACCGAGCGCGCCGGCCCGCCGCGCGGCGGCGATCATCGCCGGCAGCTCCGGATAGACGGCGGCGCGGTACGGCTCGTGGAGCCGGTCGACGGTCAGCCGGGCCAACAGGTCCGTGCGCCCGGCCGCCAGGCCGGCAACGCCGATGCCGACCGCGGCGAGATTCGCGACCGCATCGTCCAACGGCACGGTCTCGGGAAGAGCCCCACGCATCGCGTCGGTCGGCAGCCGACGCTCCGGGACGAAGAGGACGGCGCGCAGGTCGCGCGGAGCGTCGAAGCGGACCGCTTTGACGCCGTCGGTCGTCGCGGCGACCACGACGAACCCGCCGAGCAGCGCCGCGGCCGCGTTGTCCGGGTGTCCCTCGATGTCCGTCGCGATGCGCAGCTGCGCGGCCTGGTCCAGCCGACCGCCGAGGAGCGCGCTGCCGGCGACGATGCCCGCGACCGTGGCCGCAGCCGACGACCCGAGGCCACGTTCCAGCGGGATCTGGTTGCGCATCGTGATCCGCCAGCCGACACCCTCGGGCAGTTCGCCGTAGACGGCCCGCAAGGCGGCCTCCAGACCCTGCACGAAGCGGTTGTCACGATCCTCGCCGAGCTCGTTGCGGCCTTCCCCGTCGACCGTCAGCTCGATCTCGCCGCGACTCCAGCCACGAACCTCGACCTCCACCCGATTCGTCAGGGCCAGCGCCACCCCGAGACAGTCGTAGCCAGCCCCCAGGTTGGCCGACGAGGCGGGCACCTCGACCGTGACCCGACGTCCGTCCAGCTCGGCGAGCCAGTGGGCGACCACGGCTACGTCCAGCCCAGCGCGACCGCGACCGCGCCGAGCGTCGGCGCGGCGGAGATCACCCCGGCGACCTGGCGTTCGGCGGTGTGCGGGTCCTTGAGACCGTGCCCGGTGAGGACCGCGACCACCGTCGCCTCGGGATCGAGCGCACCCGCCGCAGCCATCTTGCGCAGCCCGGCGATGCTCGCCGCGGACGCCGGCTCACAGAAGATCCCCTCCGACCGCGCCAGGGCCCGGTACGCGTCGAGGATCTCGTCGTCGGTCACGGCCTCGATCCGGCCGCCGCTTTCGTCCCGGGCGGCGACGGCCTTGTCCCACGATGCCGGATCGCCGATGCGGATGGCCGTGGCCACCGTCTCCGGCCGATCGACCCGCCGACCGTGGACGAGCGGTGCGGCGCCGGCCGCCTGGAAGCCCCACAGCGTCGGGGTCGAGCGGATGAGCCCGGCTCCGGCATAGGCTCCGAATCCTGCCCAGTACGCGCTGATGTTGCCGGCGTTGCCGACCGGGATGGCGAGGATGTCCGGCGCTCGCCCCAGGTCGTCACAGATCTCGAACGCGGCGGTCATCTGGCCATCGAGCCGGAACGGGTTGACCGAATTGACCAGGGTCACCGGGTGCTCGTCCTGCTCCGCCAGACCGCGCACGATGCCGAGTGCCGCATCGAAGTTGCCCTCGACCGCGACGACCCTGGCCCCGGCGATGAGCGCCTGCAGCAGCTTGCCCTGGGCGATCTGGCCGGCCGGCAGGATGACGACGACGTCGAGCCCGGCGGCCGCCCCGTAGGCCGCCGCCGATGCCGAGGTGTTGCCGGTGGACGCACAGACGATCGCCCGAGCCCCGGCCTCGACCGCCTTGGCGACCGCCACGACCATGCCCCGATCCTTGAACGAACCGGTCGGGTTCTGGCCCTCCACCTTGAGGTACAGGTTGGGGGCGCCGATCGCCGCGCCCAGTCGTTCGGCGCGGACCAGTGGGGTCCCACCCTCGCCGAGCGTGAGCGTCGGTGTCGCGTCGGTGACCGGCAGGAACCGTCGGTAGCGCTCCATCAAACGGGGCCGCGCCGATGCCTGTCGAGTCGCCGTCGTCACGTCAGTCATCGACCGGGTACAGCGTCACATCGACGCCATCGGGCAGGATCGAATCGAAGGCGGCCTTCGCCTCGGCCAGGGTCACGACCTCGCTGCGGATGGCGGTCCCGTCCTCGAACTCGACCGCCGCGGCCTCGTCGAGCGCGGGCGGCAGCGCACCCTCGCGGACGGCCGGCACGAACGCATACCAGTGACGCGGGCCATCGAGCGGGTCGATGGCCGCCGCCGCCGGCCCGGTCGCGGGCGCGAGCCCGGCCCAGGTGGAGCCGCCGCCGCGGGCGATCGCCACGAGATCGCCCAGGATGGCGCTGCTCGTGGCGGCACCACCGGCCCCCGGACCGGCCAGTCGCACCACGCCGAGCGGTTCCGCCTCGACTTCGATCCGGTTGGTCACGCCGTCGGTCCAGCCGAACGGGCTGTCGGTCGGCACCGCCGTGGGGATGACGGCCGCCTCGATCTCGTCGCCGCGGCGCGTCGCGGTCGCAAGCAGCTTGATCGTCAGGCCGAGCGCCGCGGCGCCCTCGAGCTCCTGGTCGGTGACGCCGGTGATCCCCGGACGGCCCTCGCCGCGGGCCGTCGGTGGGCGGCGGCCCACGGTGGCCGGATCGAGCCACCGTCCGAACGCCAGGCGCGCGAGGATCACCAGCTTGTTCGCCGCATCGTCGCCTTCGACGTCACCACTCGGATCGGCCTCGGCGTAGCCCAGCTCCTGCGCGTCGATCAGGACGTCCTCGTACGGCCGGCCATCCTCCTCCATCGCGCTGAGGATGTAGTTGGTCGTCCCGTTGATGATCCCGCGCACGCGCACGATGTGGTTGCCGGCAAGGTCGGCGGCGAGGGGCGCCAGGATCGGGATGCCGCTGGCGACCGCCGCCTCGAATCGGAACGCGGTATCCGTTCGACGCGCCTCCGCCTCGAGCGCCGGGCCGTGATGGGCGATGACCGACTTGTTGGCCGTGACCACCGGCTTGCCGGCACCGAGGGCGGCCGCGATGAGCGTCCGGGCGGGCTCGATCCCGCCCATCAGCTCGACGATGACGTCGGTCTCGGGATCGGCCACCAGATGGGCCGGCGCGTCGGTCAGCAGGTCGGTCGGGATGCCCTCGTCGCGGGCGCGAGCGAGGTCGCGCACAGCGATCGACGTGACGACGAGCGGCTGCCCGTCGGCGCTCAGGAGGTGGTCGGGATGGTGCAGCAGGCGGTCGAGGACAGCACCACCGACCGTACCGGCGCCGAGCAGCGCGACACGCAGCGGCGGACGGCTCATCGGACGGACGCGTGACGGGCGGGCATCGCTCGGAATGGTAGCCGGGATCATCGACCTTCAGCGACTCGGCACGTCGCGCTGAGGCGAACGTCAGGTGAGGCTCGCCCGCTACACTCGGGCGCACGATGACGACCGAGATCCTGCCCGCCCCCTCCCCGGTCGA
>DASSII010000140.1:0-3277 GCA_035692005.1 Candidatus Limnocylindrales bacterium
TGCGGAGGCGGATCGCCTGTACGACACGATCGAGGGCCAGGTCGATGCCATCCGCGGCCTCAAGCCGACCGACGTCAAGCGCCAGACGATCGGCGGCGAGGCGCTCAAGGCCTTCAATGCGAAGAGCTTCGACGAGGACAACCCGGCCGACTACGTCGCCGGCAACGACCGTCTGCTCAAGGCCCTCGGCCTGCTCCCGGCCGACAAGGACCTCAAGGGCCTGTTCCTCGACCTGATCGACAGCCAGGTCGCCGGCTTCTACCGACCCGACGACAAGACGCTGTACGTCGTCTCCCGGTCGGGCACGATCAACGGGGCCGACAAGATCACCTTCGCCCACGAATACGACCACGCCCTGCAGGACGCCAATTTCACGGTGTTCGCCGACCAGAAGGCGCTGCTCGACCAGACCGATCGGGCGATGGCTCGGGCCGCGATCTACGAGGGCGACGCGACCCTGCTGATGACCCTGTGGGCCGGCCCGAACCTGTCGCCGGCCGACCTGCGGGACGTGGTCGCGGCCGGTGCGGACCCGGAGGCCAACGCGATCCTGGCGCGGACGCCCGCGATCCTCGTGCAGGGCCTGCTGTTCCCGTACAACGCCGGGGCGATGTTCCTCCAGCCCCGCCAGGCGACCGGCGGCTGGGCCGCCGTCGATGCCATCTACGCCAAGCTGCCGACCTCGACCGAGCAGCTGCTCCACCCCGAGAAGTACGACGCCGACGAGCAGCCTGTCCCAGTCCCCCTCCCGGCCGATCTGGCGGCGACGATGGGCGCGGGCTGGTCGCGCCTCATCGAGGACACCTTCGGCGAGTTCCAGATGGGCGTGTGGCTGCGCGAATCGGGAGTCGATGCGGCCGTGGCCAACACCGCGGCAGCCGGATGGGGTGGCGATCGCCTGGCGGTCCTCAAGGGCCCGGACAACAGCTGGGCGGTCGCGATGCACACCGAGTGGGACACGGCCAAGGATGCGGCCGAGTTCGAATCGGCGGCCACCACCGCAGCCGCGAAGGCCGGGGGGCCGGCGGCCGTCCTGCCGGGAGCAGGGGGGACGACGCGCTGGTTCGTCGTCGGCAGTGACGCCAAGACGCTGGGACTGGTCGGCAACGTGCTCGGGCTCGCCGGCTGAGGCTGGCCGCGCTACATCGATTCGGGTGCGGAGATCCCGAGCAGTCCGAGGGTTCGGGCGAGCGTGATCCGGGTGGCGAGGGCGAGGGCCAGCCGCCTCGCCGACCGCTCGGGTGCGTCAGGGTCGACGACGCGGGCATCCCGGTAGAAGGCGTGGAACGCGGTGGCCAGTTCGGTGGCGTAGGCGGTGATGCCCTGGGTCTCCTCGGCGACGACGGCGTCCTCGACCACTTCGGGTAGCCGCACGACGGCGCGCGCCAGGGCGCCTTCGGGCTCGGCCGCAAGGCTGTCGCCGACCGTCGATGCCGGGGCCAGCCCCGCCTCGGCCGCC
Organism: Candidatus Limnocylindrales bacterium; assembly: GCA_035692005.1. GTDB lineage: Bacteria > Chloroflexota > Limnocylindria > Limnocylindrales > CSP1-4 > SPCO01. The sequence continues at coordinate 1,460 of DASSII010000140.1, forward strand.
TTGCGCAGGATCGAGGCGATGCGGGCGTGTGCGTACTGGACGTAGTAGACCGGGTTCTCGTTGGACTGCTTCTTGGCGAGCTCGATGTCGAAATCGATCGACGACGTCGCGCCGCGAGACGCGAAGAACCAGCGCGCGGCATCGACGCCGACCTCGGTCAGCAGCTCATCGAGCGTGACGAACTCACCGGTCCGCTTCGACATCGAGATCTCGACCCCGTCGCGCACGAAATGCACCCATGAGTAGAGCAGGACTTGCACAGCGTCCCTGTCGTAGCCCATCGCCTCGGCCGCATTGCGCACGCGGGCGACCGTGCCGTGGTGATCGGCACCCCAGATGTAGATGAGCTGATCGAAGCCACGGCTGAACTTCTCGGTCACGTAGCCGATGTCGGCCGCGAAGTAGGTCGGCTGGCCGTTCGAGCGGTAGATGACCCGATCCTTGTCATCCCCGAACGCGGTCGATCGGAACCAGATCGCCCCGTCCTGCTCGTACACATGGCCTCGCTCGCGGAGGCGTTCGACGGCGCGCTCCACCCAGCCCTCGGCATGCAGCGAGGCCTCGCTCTTCCAGACGTCGAACAGGACACCGAGACGCGCCAGGCTGGCCTCGATCGAGGTCCGGACTTCGCTCGCCGCCCAGTGCCCGACGATCGCGTCGGCATCGGCTCCGTCGGCGGTCGCGTCGCCCCAGACCGACGTCGGCAGCTCACGCGCAAGGGAGTGGACGTAGTCGCCGTGATAGCCGTCGTCGGGGACCGCCTCGCCACGGCGAAGGGCGGCGACCGACGCCCCGAGCTTGTCGATCTGACCACCCGAGTCGTTGAAGTAATACTCCCGGGTGACCTGCTGGCCGCCCGCCTCGAGCACCCGGCTGAGCAGGTCGCCGATGAACGCGCCTCGCGCGTTGCCGATGGTCAGCGGGCCGGTCGGATTGGCCGACACGAACTCGACGTTCACCGACCGGGGCCGGATCGGCCGGACCCGACCCCACGCCTCGGGCGCGCCAAGGATCCCGTCGATCACGCCGGCCAGGGCGTCGGGTCGAAGCCGGATGTTCAGGAAGCCGGGCGGAGCGACTTCGACGGCCTCGATCGGCGACGGTGACCCGTCGGTGCCGGCGTCGCGGACCAGCTTGGCGGCCAGGAGCGTGGCGATCTCGAGCGGTGCCTGGCGATAGGGACGGGCGAGCTTCATCGCGAGGTTCGTCGCGAAGTCGCCGTGCTCGGGGTTCGCGGGTCGCTCGACCTCGACCTTGGGCCGCGGGTCAGTCTCGGCGAGCGCGGGTAGTGCCCCGCTCTCGATGGCGGCGTTCCAGGCACGCTCGATGGCGTCGTGGATCTGGGTCCGGATGGGGGCAGGGATCACGGGCCCCATGGTACCGGTGCGGGTCATGGGTCGACGGTCCGGCTGGTCCGGGGGGACCCTTCGTTGTCATCGCGCAACGATTTCGACGGTCGTTGAGCGGATGTTGACGGTCGAGTGCGGTCTGCAGTGACCAATGGTACTGGACCGGTCGTGGCCCCCATGACAAGATCGGGCCATCGATCGGTGCACGGACACTCGGGGAGCGCCCGATCGATAGCTATCCATCCGAGGCCCTTGGGCCTCCGTTCGGGGACCACGCTCATGCGCACTTCATCGTCTCGCGTTCGTTCGCGCCTCGCTCGACGGCTCTCGTGGCTCGTCGTGCTTGCGCTGACGTCGGCGGCACTGTTCGTGCCGTCGACCGGATCCGTCCTGGCCGCCGGCCCGGGCGACAACGGCAACGGCTGGCCCGACGGCGGGCCGAAGTCCTCAGCAACGCTCGATGGGAGCG